>SDWL01000459.1 GCA_004195315.1 Lutibacter sp. | reverse complement strand
ATTCCAATCCATATATATAATCATGAACCTAGCGGTATTGGAGCTAATTGGAATTATTGTGTAAAACAAGCAAAAGGAACGTATATTAAGTTTTTGTTTCAAGATGATGTGTTGGAATCAAATTGTATTTCAACCATGATGGAAATGGCATTAACCAATAATACTATAGGGTTGGTGTATTGCAAACGTCAGATTTTATATACAGCATTAACAGATAAAATAAAAAATTTCGTTGCCTACTACGGGAATGTACATACCTATTGGGATGGATTGAAAGTTTCTCAAGGTGTTTTATCGGGTAAAGTATATTTGAAAGACAAAGAATTACTTAATTCACCAAAAAACAAGATAGGAGAACCAACCGCAGTTTTATTAAAAAAAGAATGTTTTACTAAAATTGGATACTTTAGTGAGGTATTACAACAAGCATTGGATAGTGATTATTGGTATAGATTAATGAAATATTATGATATTGGCTTTATTGATAAAACCTTAATAAAATTTAGATTACATAACAAACAGGCAAGTTCTATCAATAAATTAAGAGTAATACCCGATAAAGAATTGGTTTATTATAATTATTATCAAAACTTATTTTGGCAGTTACATATTAAAAATCAATTTAAATTATTAAAATTATACCATCCACTATTTAAATGGTTGGTTAAACAGAAACAACAATTCAATGCCAAATAAACATTCCCTAGTTACGGTCATTTTACCTGTGTATAATGGTGAAAAAACACTAAAAGCAACTTTGGAAAGTTTGTTAAATCAGACATTTATCAATTTTGAACTTTTGATTGGAATTGATGGCACAAAAGATGGTTCTAAAAACATTGCCGAAGCATTTAATGATGAACGTATTCAAATTTTTGAAAACGCTGAAAATATAGGCTTAGGACCCAATGTAAATAAATTGATTTCATTGGCAGACTCCAATAGTCAATATATTGCAATGGCAGAACAAGATGATATATATGTGCCTGAACGACTGCAGTGGCAAGTTGAAGTAATGGCAGATTATCCTGATGTAGGTTTAGTTTCTGGTATCGCAGAATTTGTGAGTGATACTTCTAAAATATTATTTCCAGGATTGCTGGTGTATGGAAAACAATTTCCACAAGGTATAGAACTGTTTAAGTATTTATACGTAAATCAGCTAAAAGTGGTAAATACTTGTATGATGTTGCGTAAAAGTGTGCATCAAAATCATCAATTAACTTTTACAGATAAATACCCCAATATGAATGTAGATTGGGATTATGTACTGCGTTTTTCATTGGTTTCTGAAATTTATGGGATTCCTAAAAAACTGGTGAGTATGAATAGGAGGTCTTCTAACAAATCTGTGACCACCAATAAATGGAGACAATTTGAAACTTCTCGTAGATTACTCAATGATTTTAAAGAAGAGTTCGCAAAATTAATTTCAAAGAAAGATTATAGAGATGCTTTAAAAATGCATCGTAAAATTGAATTGGGGTTTAGAAATAAGTTTGGCATAGTAATTATGGGGGCTTATTATAGTTTATTATACTTAGAT
>SDWL01000458.1 GCA_004195315.1 Lutibacter sp. | reverse complement strand
TTGATTAATAATTATAGAAATCAGGTAGAAATAACTTATGGTAGAAAGCGAATAGCAAAATTTAATTTTGATGAAATGTTTAATCCAACAACATTGTTTCCGTTATATAGGACTCAGGTTAATAGTTTTAATATTAGTAATATAAGAGCTGGTATTTATATTGAGGAAAGGGAAATTGGGCTTATCGGAACCTACGAAATGATTGTTGAAGATTTTCAAATTGATTTAATGAAATTTTACTTAACAAAAATAGAGTTGTTAAATGAAAATTTAGAGATGCTCAATGTGGTGACCTATAAAGAACAATTATTACCTAATGTTAAATCTGATGCCCTTTTAAGATATCAAAGATGTTTTGTGACAGAATAAACTTCACTTGGCCTGAACGAAATTAAAAATTATTTATTACTTTTTAAAGGGTAGGTAATTTAACCTACATCTTTTTCATACGAATTTTTACCACCTCTTTTTTGAGGTGGTTTTTTCTTTTATAGTAATAGGTATTCTACATTTATACTTTAAATAAAAACATTAAAACCTTCCATTTATAACAAACCACAAACCACAAACTATTGTTTGCAATTAGTTTTTATGTGCGAAATGTATACAAAGTAGTATGCTTCTTTTAGACACACTAAATTGAGTTAAACACAAGGTTTTCCAATGTATAAATTTGCAGTTCTAAAAATATACGGCTTATTCAATCAAAATTGACGTATTTTTGGCTTGTCATATTTAAAACCTTTATTTTAGACATTCTCCCTCATAAAACGATGATTATATGAATACAGATAGCATAATACAAATAAATGAAGTAATTGCTGAATATTTTAAAACTCACAAAGAAGATTGGATAGCAGCAAAAGATATTATGCCAGCTTTAATAAATGCAGGTGTTTTCTCAAAAGACCATAAAAAAGGTTTGCCTCTTAGAAAAGTTTTAAGAAAATTAGATAAAGAAAATGCCTTAGATAAAATACCCTTTATACATGCTGAACGAAAAGAAAAAAACACATATTGGTATTTGGTAAGACAAGGTGCAGAATACTCCCCAACAGTTCATTCAACTACAGTTTCTAAAAAACAACTTGGTCAAAATAAAAGAGAAAATAGTGATGAATACTATATTTTAAATTTATGCGATGAACTACTAAATGAAAAGTCCTCTCGCCAACATACGTTTCCTTTCCTTTTAGGTGATTTTCATAAAGATAAAATAAGCAGAACTAAACTTCCTTTAGATGCTTATTATACGAATTTGAATCTAGTAATTGAATATAGAGAAAAACAACATACAGAGGAGGTTCCCCACTTTGACAAACCAGAAGTAAAAACTATTAGTGGTGTTTCAAGGGGTGAACAACGAAAAATATACGACCAAAGAAGAAGAGATGCCCTTTTAAGAAAAAACATTAATCTCATTGAAATAAATTACTATGCTTTTGAATGTGATAGTAAAATGAACATTGTTCGAGACAAAGAGAAAGATATTGAAATACTTCAAGGAATTTTGAAACACTTTGTAAAATAACAAATAACTCCATTTAT
>SDWL01000075.1 GCA_004195315.1 Lutibacter sp. | reverse complement strand
AGATGTGTATAAGAGACCTGTATACTATATAGTGAAAAGTCATTTTCTCAAAATTATCAGAACGTTACTGTGACTGGAATTATTTCTGGCAGTGAAACTAATAATGCGCTGTATAAGGCAAATTCTAGTACAATACGATCACTAAGGTATATTAGAGCTCAAAGAATTGAAGGCCCTCAAGATGGTTTATTTAGCCTAAAAGGAGATAATATTAGATATACAGCAAAATCTACGGTTTCAGGGATTCCAGGAAATCGTAGTAGAATCAGATTTACATTTTTACAATCTGACAGAAAAACTCCAATCCCATTCAGTAATCTTAGGTTTATTATTAATGATATTGATGGTCCAAATAATGAAGCATTAGCAACTAGTTGCGATGCTAATTTACGTTTTTTAGGTACAGCAAATCCAACTAATTTAAACATAATTAATTTACCTCCAAGTATTCTTGCAATTGGTGTTGTTGAAGAAAATGACGGCTCTACAAGTAGAGTAATGTTTGAGTTTAAGGATGTTTCTGTAATTGAATTGGATAATTATGCGAACGATGGTTATTTGAAGGATTTTGATATGAATGATGAATATCCTATTTCAAAACCAGTGTTTGTAAAATGTAATTCATTTACGAGTAACATTTATACTCCAAAGGATTCTATTGTAGTAAATCATTCAAGTGAATTTAAAAATGAAAATAAATTGTTGATGATAAGGACTGAGCCAATTTATTTTGATAATGATAAATCTAATATTAGAAAAGATGCAGTTATTGGATTAAATAAAGTAATAAATATTCTAAATAAATACCCAAAACTAATTATTGAATTACGTTCACATACTGATTCTAAGGCTAATGATGAATATAATTTAAAATTATCTAAAAAAAGAGCTAAATCTTCTGTGCAATGGATTGTTAAAAATGGGATTGATCCAAAAAGAATTATGGGAATAGGTTTTGGTGAAACTAAATTGATGAATGAATGTTCAAATGGTGTAAAGTGTACTGAAGAACAACATCAACTAAATAGAAGAACCGAATTTGTGATCCTAAATCCTGAAGTGATTAATTAAAAATTAATTAGTAATCATAAAAAATCTGCTAAATGGCAGATTTTTTATGATTTAGAAAGTTTAGTATTATAATTCAAATCCTAAATCTACTCTTAAATTTTTAGCAATCAATTTGGTAATTCTTGTTTTTAATTGAGGTATTTTAATTTTTTCAACTACATCATTTGCAAATGCATATAGCAGTAAGGCTTTCGCACTTTCTTTAGGAATACCTCTAGATTGCATATAAAACAGAGCGCTTTCGTCTAGTTGGCCAATAGTACAACCATGTGAACATTTTACATCATCAGCAAAAATTTCTAATTGCGGTTTTGCATTAATTGTAGCGCCATCATCTAATAATATATTATTGTTTTGTTGAAATGCATTTGTTTTTTGAGCGGCTTGTTGTACAATTACTTTCCCATTAAAAACACCAGTAGATTTATCGGAGTAAATACCTTTATACAATTCGTGACTTTCACAATTTGGGAATTTATGATTTACTAAAGTATGATTATCTACGTGTTGTTTGTTATTTAAAATAGAAATTCCATTTAAGTTAGAATTGATATGTTCACCTTCTTGCTGAAATTCTAAATTATTTCTTATGATTTTTCCTCCAAATGAATACGTGTTAACTGTAGCAACACTTTGTAATTTCTGAGACACAAAAGTACTGTCAATTAATGAAGAATCATCAGTATCATTTTGAATTTTATAATAATCAACAATAGCTCTTTTATGAACAAAAATTTCAGTTACGGAATTAGTAAGTGTTGTGTTTTGTGATAAATTTTGATGACGTTCAATAATTTGAACATGTGAATTTTCACCAACAACCACTAGGTTTCTTGGTTGAAGCAATACTTCTTTTTCACTTCCAGTTGAAAAATTTATAATTTGTATTGGTTTTTGAACTATTGTATTTTTTGGAATATTTATAAAAGCTCCTTCCTTGGCAAAAGCTGTATTTAATTCAGATAAACTATTATTCTCTTTGGCAATTGTATTGAAATAATGATCAACTACCATTTTATATTTTGGTTTTGTTAAAGCTGATGATAATACACAAACATCACATTCATCATGAGTAGTTGTTGATAAAAACGAACTAAATACGCCATCGATAAAAATTAATTTATACGATTCAATTTCATTGATTAAATATTTTTCAACATTTTTAAATCCAACCGATTTTTCTCCTGAGGGGAAAAGGCTAAAATCATGTTTAAGTAAAGGTTTTAAACTTGTATATTTCCATTCTTCATCTTTTTTTGAAGGGAATCCTTCATTCTCAAAATTTTGAATTGCTTTTAAACGAAGTGTGTGTACGTTAGAATCTAAATCTAAACCACCTTTGTTTTCAAAAGCTAAAAATGAAGAAATTAATTTTTCTTTTAAATCCATTATTTTTTTAGTATTCAGTATCAGTTTTAGTTTTTAGTTATTCACCATTTACTTTAACTGTATACTTCATTATACATTATATAGTGTTATTTATTTTAACCAGTCGTACCCTTTTTTCTCTAATTCTAAGGCTAACTCTTTTCCACCAGATTTCACAATTTTTCCATTGTGTAAAACGTGAACAAAATCAGGTACAATATAATCTAACAAACGTTGATAATGTGTAATTACTAAAACTGCATTATCTTTATTTTTTAGTTTGTTTACACCGTTTGCAACAACTTTTAACGCATCAATATCTAAACCAGAATCTGTTTCGTCTAAGATTGCTAATTTTGGCTCAAGCATTGCCATTTGAAAAATTTCATTACGCTTTTTTTCTCCTCCTGAAAAACCTTCATTTAATGAGCGTGATAAAAATTTTCTATCTATTTCTAATAAATCAGCTTTTTCACGAATTAACTTCAGCATGTCTTTAGCTGGTAAATCTTCTAAACCTTTTGCTTTACGAGTTTCATTAATAGCTGTTTTAATAAAGTTAGTTACTGTTACACCAGGAATTTCAACAGGATATTGAAATGACAAGAAAACACCTTTGTGAGCTCTTTCTTCAGGAGCAAAATCTGCTAAATCTTCATTATTTAAAATGACTAAACCTTCAGTAACTTCATATTCTTCTTTTCCTGCAATAACAGCTGAAAGTGTGCTTTTACCAGAACCATTTGGACCCATAATTGCGTGAACTTCTCCTGCTTTTATGTCGAGATTAATACCTTTTAAAATCTCTTTATCGTTAATACTTGCGTGTAAATTTTTTACTTGTAACATTTTAATTTTTGTATTTGTTTAAGGTTGTAATAAATTTTAAACAATTAAACGTTTAAATGATTAAACAGGTTAAAATTAATAATTTTAACCTACGCTTCCTTCTAAACTAATTTCTAATAATTTTTGTGCTTCAACAGCAAACTCCATTGGTAACTTATTTAGTACTTCTTTACTAAAACCATTTACAATTAAAGCAATCGCTTTTTCAGTATTTATACCTCGCTGATTGCAATAAAATAATTGATCTTCACCAATTTTACTGGTGGTAGCCTCGTGTTCAATTTGAGCTGTTTTATTTTTGCATTCAATATAAGGAAATGTATGAGCTCCACATTGATCACCCATTAATAAGGAATCACATTGCGAAAAGTTTCTTGCATTTTTTGATCTTGGACTAATTTGCACTAAACCTCTATATGAATTCTGTGACTTTCCAGCTGAAATTCCTTTTGAAATAATAGTGCTTTTTGTATTATTTCCTAAGTGAATCATTTTGGTACCTGTATCAGCTTGTTGGTAATTATTTGTAACAGCAATAGAATAAAATTCACCAACTGAATTATCACCTTTTAAGATACAACTTGGATATTTCCAAGTCACAGCACTTCCAGTTTCAACTTGTGTCCAAGAAATTTTAGCATTCTTTTCACACAAACCACGTTTAGTTACAAAATTGTAAACTCCTCCTTTACCTTCTTTATCTCCAGGATACCAGTTTTGAACTGTTGAATATTTTATTTCAGCATCGTCTAAAGCAATTAACTCAACAACTGCAGCGTGTAATTGATTTTCATCTCGAGCCGGAGCTGTACAACCTTCTAAATAACTTACAAAACTACCTTGATCTGCAATTACTAAAGTTCTTTCAAACTGACCTGTTCCTCCTTCGTTAATTCTAAAATAAGTTGATAATTCCATTGGGCAAGTAACGCCTTTTGGAATATAACAAAACGAACCATCAGAAAAAACTGCAGAATTTAAAGCAGCATAAAAATTATCGGTTGTTGGAACAATAGTCCCTAAATATTTTTTCACCAACTCAGGATGTTCTTGAATAGCTTCAGAAATTGGCATAAAAATAATGCCTCTTTCGTTTAATGTCTTTTTAAAAGTTGTTGCTACAGAAACTGAATCTATAACAATATCTACAGCAACGTTTGATAAACGTTTTTGCTCGTCAATTGAAATACCTAATTTTTCAAATGTTTTTAATAATTCAGGATCAACTTCATCTAAACTATCCAGCGTTTTCTTTTGTATAGGTGCAGAATAAAAGCTAATATCTTGAAATTTAGGCTTTTTGTAACGTACGTTTGCCCATTCTGGTTCTTTCATTTCTTTCCACACTTTGAAAGCTTCCAAACGCCATTTCGTCATCCATTCAGGTTCATTTTTCTTTTTAGAAATTGCAATCACAACGTCTTCATTTAAACCTACAGGAAATTTATCAGCTTCAATATCTGTATAAAAACCGTATTCGTACTCTTTAGTTTCGAGTTCTTTTTTTAAATCGTCTTCAGTAAATTTGTTCATTTAATCTTTCAATTTTTGAATGGTTTTTCACCTTAAAGAGAAAAGGATTCTCCACACCCGCATGTTCGCTGTGCGTTAGGATTGTTAAAAACAAAACCAGTTCCGTTTAAACCTCCTGAGTATTCTAAGGTGGTTCCAATAAGATACAAAAAGCTTTTTTTGTCAACAATAATTTTCACATTGTTGTCTTCAAAAAGGGTATCATCTTCTTTTTTTTCTTTGTCAAATGTTAATTCGTATGAAAGCCCCGAACAACCACCGCTTTTTACACCAACTCTAACAAAATCTTCAGCCAAATTAAAGCCATCATCACCCATAAGCTCTAATACTTTCTTTTTAGCTATTTCTGAAACTTTTATCATATCGCTTAAATAGATTAATTCTAAATAAGTGCAAATATAGGGACAAATTATGGTTTTTAAAACCTTTTTTATATGAATAAAATTAATAGTGTTATAGTTGTTCCTTATAAACTTTTATCTTTGCAAAATGATAGAAGATAAAAATCAAGCTCGTACAAGTTTATCGGAATTAGGTGAATTTGGACTTATTAATCATTTAACGCAAAACTTTAATATTCAACATAAATCTACAATAAAAGGAGTAGGGGATGATGCTGCGGTTATAGAAATGACTGATAAACAAATTTTAGTTACCACAGATATGTTAATTGAAGGCGTTCACTTTGATTTAAGTTATATGCCATTAAAACATCTTGGTTATAAAGCCGTGATGGTAAATTTATCGGATGTATATGCAATGAATGGAAATGCGACTCAAATAGCTGTTTCTATTGCCGTTTCAAACCGTTTTTCATTAGAAGCAATGGAAGAATTATATGAAGGAATTCATTTAGCTTGTAAAGGTTATAATATTGATTTAATAGGTGGAGATACTACTTCATCAACTACAGGTTTGTTAATCAGTATTACTGCTATTGGTGAAATAAAAAAAGAAGATGTTGTTTATAGAAATTCAGCGAAGCCTACAGATTTATTAGTTGTTTCAGGTGATTTGGGCGCAGCTTATTTAGGATTACAAGTTTTAGAACGTGAAAAACAAGTTTTTCAGGTGAACCCAGATTCTCAACCTGATTTAACAAATTACAGCTATTTAATTGAACGACAATTAAAACCTGAGGCAAGAAAAGATATTGTAAAATTATTGAAAGATTTAGAAGTTAAACCAACCTCTATGATTGATATTTCAGATGGGCTTTCTTCTGAAATATTGCACATTTGCACACAATCTAAAGTAGGGTGTAATTTATATGAAGATAAAATACCATTAGATCCCCAGGTGATTTCTACTTGTGAAGAGTTCAATTTAAATAGTACAACTATCGCGTTAAGTGGTGGTGAAGATTATGAATTGTTATTCACCATTTCACAAGAGGATTTTCTAAAGATAAAAGCCAATCCTCATTTATCAATTATTGGTCATATTACAGATGAAAGTGAAGGTGTAAATTTAGTGACAAGGGCAAATCAACAAATAAAATTAACTGCACAAGGTTGGAATGCTTTACAAAAGGAATAAGAGTTTATAAATATAGTTGTAAAAACACCTGAACTGTTGAACTTGGGTATTATGCGTTTTACGGAGTAGTAATAGGGCAATTGGAATATAGAAGTTTTACTCCCCATCCATATTATAAAAACACATTTGGTGAGTATTATAAAAATGACACTATTAATTCAAAAAATAATAGCTTTAAAATAAGTGGGAATCATCTTTTTAATAAAGATGCTAATGGTGTAGAAATTAATGCTAATTATAGAGTTTTGCCTATTTTAGGAATAGAAGCATCCTACATTCATTTTTCAGAAAAAATAAAAACAGGAAATGATTATTTAGATATTTCTTCTTTAATGATAAATTATTATAGAATACGAGAAAATAATATCTCACTTTGGTGGGGTTTAGGAACTTCGTATGTTGGCAACAAGGTTAATACTCTTGGTTTTGCTTACAATATTGGAACTGAAATTTACCCTTTTAAACCAATCAGTTTACAAGCTTCGTGGAAACAAAGTTTTATTAATAGTAGTAGTGTTGATGTTTTTAAAACTCAAATTAAATATCATATTAAAAACACAGCACTTTTTACTGGATATCATGACTATCAATTAGGAAGTGAAAAAAACGCTGGTTTTATTCTTGGTTTAGAATATACTTTTTAGCTTAACACGATTTTATAAACATATTTATTGCAGAAATTAAATCGTTTGTATTCTCAATATGACTCATATGTCCATCAGGAAATTCAGTTACTTGTACTTTTGTATTTTGTGTTTGTTTTATTAAACTTAAATAATCTAAAGCAGGGTCTTGTTTTCCAATAATCAGTTGAATAGGAAAACTAGAATTTTTATAAATTGAAGTAAGGTTTTTTCTAATTTTCATTCCTTCTAGCGAAGCAATAATTCCTTGTGATGAAATTTGTAAAGCTTCATTGGTAATTTGTTTAATTTCTGAAGTATAAATAGATCTATTTTCCTTACAAAAAAGCATTGGAATTGCAATTCTCACAAATGTTTTATGATTTTGTTTTACAGCATTAATAGCTCTATCTCTATTTATTTTTTTTTCTTCTGAATCGGCTAATGCTGTTGAATTCATTAAGCATAATCCTTTAATGTTTTGAGGAAATAATTTAGCAAAAGCAAGAGTAATATAGCCGCCCATGCTGTGTCCAATCAGTACGTATTTTCGTAAATGCAAATGATTTAAAACAGCTTTTACCATTTCGGCCTGATCTTCCATGGTATGAATATAACCGTGATTTTCGGTTTTGCCATGACCTAACAAATCAATACAAATTATTTTGTGTTTTTTTGAAAGGGTAGAAGCAATTTCATTCCACATGGTGTTATTTTCCAAAAAACCATGCAGTAAAACAATAGCACTTCCTTTACCTGAAATTTTAAAATGAACTCGGGTATTTTTGTAAAGAAAATTCATACTTCAAAATTAAGTGCGATATAATTTGCTTGTTAATTTTTCAACCCTTTAATTGCAGAAAATGCTTTGTCAACATTTTCTTCTTCAACCAAAATTGTAAATTCATTAGTTGTAGAAACTACTTCGTATAGTGAAATTCCTTCCCAAGCTAAACGTTTAAAAAACTGATAATATAAACCTGCAATTTTTGTGTTTTCTTTAGGTAAACCAATAGTTATTGCAGATAAATGATCTTGTACAGCAATACAAGTTTCATTTTTATAACTTTCCTCAATTTGAGGCTTTAAAGATGTAGTAATTAAAACATTACTTTCGTGAACACCACGCGTAAACGTATAGAAAATTTGTGGATCTTCCTTCAAAACTCCCAGCATTTTTACATGATTATGAATTAGGCTGCTAGAATTTTTAAAAGTATAATCTGAAAGATTTGAACGAACCGTAATATCTCCTAAATTTCGCAAAACCTTATTTAGCTTTATTTTGTTCGCCATTTCTTTTGGCGGACTGTATCTGCGAAGCGCCATCATAATAGCTCCAGATTTTACAGGTTTACGTAACATTTTTGAGATTGGATCTCTTAATTCTTCAGACAAAGCACTGTAATTTAAAATATTACGAGTTAAAGCATCTTCTAAAAAAGGTTGAGAAACTAAAATTTCTTCTACACAGGTTGCAATTGTTT
>SDWL01000457.1 GCA_004195315.1 Lutibacter sp. | reverse complement strand
CGTAATGCAGTTACAATTTCAATTCAAAAATTTAAAATGGATAGTACAAGTATCCGAGCAATTGAAATTATAAATGATTCTACGGTTGTTTATGCAGGTTCTGTTGGTGATATTGGAATTATTACAGCTTCGGGCAAATTAAAATCAACTCAAAAAATTGTAACTGATACTATTGTGCCGCATTTTAGAGCTTTAGCTTACACAAAAGAAGCTTTTTATGCTTTAAGTATTGGTAATCCAGCACTACTTTACAAATATGACAATAATGTGATTGATATTGTATACAAAGAAGAGCATAAAAAAGTATTTTACGACTGTATGAAATTTTTTGATGAACTCAACGGAATAGCAATTGGTGACCCAACTGATAATTGTTTGTCCATTTTAATTACACGTGATGGTGGAAATACTTGGGGAAAAATGAATTGTAAAGAATTACCTAAAGTTGAAGATGGAGAAGCTGCTTTTGCCGCAAGCAATACTAATATTGCTATTGTTGGTACTAATGCCTGGGTTGTAACTGGTGGTTTAAAAGCACGTGTTTTTCACACTTCAGATATGGGTTTAACTTGGGATGTTTATAATACACCTGTAATTCAAGGAAAAAACACAACAGGAATTTATTCAGTTGATTTTTATAATGAAAAACAAGGTATTATTTGTGGAGGAGATTACACTGACAAATTTGGAAATTATACAAATAAAGCAATTACCAATAATGGTGGTAAAACTTGGGAAGTAATTTCAGAAAATAAGGAGCCAAACTATGTAAGTTGTGTGCAATATGTACCTGATACACAAGGAAAAGAAGTTTTTGCAGTATCAACAAATGGTATTTTTTATTCTAATACTTCTGGTAGAAATTGGCAAAAAGTAAGTGATGAAGGTTTTTACACTATCAGATTTGCGTCTAAAAAAGTTGCTTGGCTTTCTGGAAATGAGGTTATTGCTAAAATGAATATCAATTAAAGTGTTATTTAAAATGAGAAAGTTTATTTTTTTTATAGTTGCTACATTTCTATTTATAAGTTGTTCAAATCAATCTGAATTAAATAAAATATATGCTTGTGATGTTGATGAAATTGAAACCCCAAAAGTAATTATCGACTTTAATAAAAACTTTAAATTAACTATTTCAAATAATTGGAAAACAAACTTATACTTTGATGAGTTTCAATCTGAAATTTTTACGGCAGATACTGTCAAACAACTGACAGAATCATTTATTTTAGGATCTTCATTCAATTTTGGAGTTTTGAATTTTAATAATAATTTTTATAAGAGAACTGATTCAATTTTAAAGCAAAATAAGTTAGAAGCAATAAATTCTGGTAGTCAACCTTTTCAATTTAAACCATCTTATTGGTATGTAGCAAAAGGCTTTAAAAACGGATTTACATACCACCAATTTAATTTAACAGCAAAACTCTCTGAAACCACTTATTTTAACGCTTATTCAGAAATTTATGGAGATAACAATATAAATGAACGAATTTGTGAAACTATTTCAATCCTTGAAAAAGTAACTTTTTTGAAATAATTTACTGAATT
>SDWL01000456.1 GCA_004195315.1 Lutibacter sp. | reverse complement strand
TTTAGGGTATATTACTCCCCTTGAAATGGAAATGAAATTAACAGGAGTAAGAAAAAAAGTGGCGTGAAAAATTAGTCCCAAATTTATTAGGTAGTCCATTTTATGGTTGAAAAGAATATGTTTAAACTTCGTAAAGCATTTAAAATTTACGAAAACTGTGCTGAATGTAGTTTTAAATAAATGGTAGAACCTTCTTTTTATTACGGTGCAATGAACGTTAATTATGGATTTACAGTTGGGCTTTCGATACTAACATTTGTTATATCAGCCATTGTATTTCAGTTAAGTTTACTTAGCAGTTTTATTCCTTTTGTTACTGTTTTAATTTTAACTGTTCGTCTTACAATACGACTTTCTCGTATAATTTGGATTAATTTATTTATTTAGTTTAGTCCTGATCCAAACAAAGTTGTTGAAAACGATCAATAGAAATTTCTTTATCTAACACAATTTCTTTTTCTAAATTATTGTAAAGTGCTTTCGCTGCAATTGGAGCAATCATTACACCACGAGTTCCTAAGCCATTTAGAATAGCTAAATTTTTATATTTTGGATGAAATCCTACTAAAGGTCTTCTATCTTTTACGGTTGGTCTAATTCCTGCTGTATGCTCAACAATTGTATATGGCACATTTATAAATGATTCTAATTTAGTAATCAATTCTTGTTTTCCTTCTTCAGTTGGAAGCGTTGTTTTATCTTTCCAATTAAATGTTGCACCAACTTTAAAATAATTTTTACCTAATGGAAGCACAAATACTGCTGCTTTTATTAAAAAATCTACATTTAAGTTAGTAGCGTGAATTGTTATCAACTCTCCTTTTGCTTCCTGAATAGGTAAATAGTTAAAAAACGGATTTTTCACCAATCCAAAGCCTTCACAAAAAATAACTTTTGATGCTTTTACATTTTTGTATTCAACATTACACTCATTTATTTTTAAATCATTGTATTCAAAACTTTCATTTATTAATAAGTTTCTCTCTGTTAAATAATTTTTATAATCTACCAGTAAAGTTTTGGTGTCAATTCTTCCTGTATTGGTAAGTTTCCCAAAACCATAACTAGCTATAATTCCTTCAAAATGTTTAGTTATTATTTTAGGAGTCATATAATTTGAAAGTAATGGTTTCTCACAGGCAATAAACCAATTATTTTGTTCTTCAACAGATTTAAAAATTCGGTAAATATCAACTGGGTAATTATATTTAGTATTGAATTTTTTCTCTAATTCAGTATAAAAGGGCAATGCTATTTCTAATTGTTCAATTGCATTCCAAACAGGTGTAAAACGTTTTAAAATTACAGGATTATAAATTCCTGCTGCTACAATTGATGAATTTTGGGAATTATCTTCATAAACTAGAAATGATTTATTGTTTTTTTCTAACTCTTTTGTAAAAGCTAAACCTGCCAATCCTAAACCAACAATTATATAATCTACCTCCATAAAACAAAATTAGGTTATAAAACAAAAAACTCTTGCTACTGTCTCTTATACACATCT
>SDWL01000455.1 GCA_004195315.1 Lutibacter sp. | reverse complement strand
GAGACAGACCATAACCTTCCATAGATTGTCCATTCATGATTTATTTGTTGTAATGTGCTTAATTTTCAATGTATAAAAATATTATTCGTCCATTATTTTTTCTTTTTGATCCCGAAAAAATTCATCATTTCACATTTTCACTAATAAAAGTTGTATCTAAAATACCAGGAATTTCTTCACTTTTTAAAAGTTTATATGTAGTAAATGATAAAAATTTAGAACGTAATTTATTTGGACTTACTTTTAAGAATCCTGTTGGTTTGGCTGCTGGTTTTGATAAAAATGCAGTGCTGTATAATGAATTAGCAAATTTTGGTTTTGGTTTTATTGAAATTGGAACTGTTACGCCAAAAGCACAAGAGGGAAACCCTAAGAAAAGAGTGTTTAGGTTAAAAGCTGATAACGCACTTATTAACCGAATGGGTTTTAATAATAAAGGTGTTAAATCTGCGGTAGAACAACTTAAAAAAAACAAAGAAAATGTATTGATTGGAGGTAATATTGGTAAAAACACATCAACAATGCCTGATAATTATACAGCAGATTATATTTCTTGCTTTAAAGAATTGCATCCATATGTAGATTATTTTGTGTTAAATGTAAGTTGTCCAAATGTTAGTAGTCACGCAAAATTAAACGATAAAGATTATTTATTAGAATTAATTTCCGAAGTACAAAAAGTAAATAAAACCTTTAGTAAACAAAAACCAATATTATTAAAAATCGCACCTGATTTAAATACTGTTCAATTAGACGAAATTATTGAATTGGTTGCAGAAACTAATATTGAAGGTGTTATTGCATCAAATACTTCTTTAAATAGAGAAAATTTAAAAGCTTCCAATAAAATTTTAGATGAAATTGGTAACGGAGGTTTAAGTGGCAAACCAATTAAAGATAGAAGTACTCAAGTTATTAAATATTTAGCAGATACTTCTAACAAAGCATTTCCAATTATTGGAATAGGAGGAATTCATTCCGCTGAAGATGCACTTGAAAAAATAAAGGCAGGAGCCGATTTAGTTCAGATTTATACCGGTTTTATTTATGAAGGACCTTTATTAGTAAAAAGAATTAATAAGGCTATTTTAGCACAATATTAAATTGAATTACGAAATTCTAATATCATTTATTGGAGCTTCAATGTTGCTCATAATAATGCCCGGCCCAGATATTATTTATGTATTGGTACAAAGTGTAACTAACGGTAAAAAATATGGAATTGCAACTTCGTTAGGATTGGTTTCTGGAATTATTATTCACACAGCATTAGTGGCTTTTGGCGTATCAGCAATCATTAAACAATCAGATAGTTTATTTTTTTCGATAAAATTATTTGGAGCATTGTATTTATTTTATTTGGCTTACCAAACTTTTAAATCTAGCGAAGAATTAATGTTAAATTCAAAGGCAGATAAAAAAGGGTTGCTAAAGTTATTTAACCAAGGTTTTATAATGAATGTTTTAAACCCTAAAGTCTGTCTCTTATACACATCT
>SDWL01000074.1 GCA_004195315.1 Lutibacter sp. | reverse complement strand
CATTTATAATATGGTTTCCTATTGAACTATTAAAAATTCAGTTCAATTTGGAGTATATTATCTTTTTTAGCTTCATTGATTCCATCATTAAAGAAAAGGATAGTATTGAAAAAATGTTTTGCTTTATTGGAGAAATAGATTTAGCCATATCTACAGCATCGTTAAAAGCAGGTAAAAATGAAATTTGCACACCTAATTTTACAAAAGAAAAGCAACTCATTTCAAAAGAAATTTATCACCCTCTAATTGACAACTGCATCATAAATAATATAAATCTAATTGACAATAGTATGTTATTAACAGGTTCAAATATGTCTGGTAAAACTACATTTATTAGAACCGTTGCAATCAATAGTATTTTGGCACAAACTTTAAATATATGTTTTGCAAAAGAATACTCAGCATCATTTTTTAAAGTTTATTCATCTATTAGAATCACTGATGATTTACTTGACAAAACAAGCTACTATCTTGAAGAAGTTTTGACTGTTAAGGAATTAGTAGATGCTGCAAAAAACAAAGAAAATTGTTTGTTTGTGCTTGATGAGATTTTTAAAGGAACGAATACTATTGAACGTATTTCTGGCGGGAAAGCAATTTTATCATATCTAAACAAACAAAATCATACAGTTTTAGTTTCAACCCATGATATTGAATTAACAGATTTATTAAAAAAAGAAAATTATGAATTATATCATTTTAGTGAACTAATTGAACAAGAAACGTTGGTTTTTGATCATAAGTTAAAAAGAGGAAAACTAAAGACTAGAAATGCTATTAAAATATTGGAACTCTATAAATATCCGTCAGAAATAATTATTAATGCTATTAAAACAGAAGAAAATAACTATAGCTAGCACCTAAACCACTCTATTCAACATTCCAGATAAACGTAATTTTAAACTTGTATAACTCATTACAGCTTCAATGCTTTCGGTTCGTTCTTCATCATTAGTATAATTTTCAAATGATAATGAACTTATTTTTTCTTCAATAAGTACACGGCGTAAATTGTAAATAGCATCGAGTACCATTTTGGGTAAATCACTTTCTTTGCTTTTAACAATAACTTGTTTTCGTTCCCAATTGCTTAAAGTATGTTTTTCATCATCCATTAATATATTAGTCACCAAATGTGCAATTTCAGTTTTAGAATGATTTATGAATGAATCAACCTTTACTATCTCATTTTGATTTAATTGATGAATTATTTCGTAATAAATTTGCCTAAAAGTTTCGTCTGTAAATTCAATTTCATCTTCTTGTAAATTCAAATATATTTCGTTGGAAACTGCATTTAAAAAATACTCTTTTCTAAATGGTTTCACTTCATTATCATCTACTTGATCAGCAGCAACAAAATTTTCAAATTGAACTTCATTATTACCATATAACAATAAAATTTTTATTATTTCTCGTTCGCACTTATTAAGTTCATTAACTTTCTCAAGCTGAGGAGTTTTTTGTAAAGCCAATTCAGGGTATAAAACATCCATTGGCGGTTCATTAGGATCTGACCTTTTTGAAACGTCTCTTTTAGCTTTAGTACTAAGCTGAGCCAATTCATTAAATAGTACACTTTCAGAAATATCCATAATTCTTGAACATTCTTGAATGTATACTTCTCGTTGAATACTGTCTGGTATTTTAGAAATACTCACTACAATATCACGAATTAATCCCGCTTTTTTAACAGGGTCATTTTTAGCTTCTTCCATCAACAAAGACACTTTAAAATTGATGAAATCTTGCGAATTATTTTGTAAATATTCTTTTAATTCCTCTTCTGAAACTTTTTTAGCAAAACTATCTGGATCATCACCATCAGGAAACATGAGTACCCGAACATTCATTCCTTGCTCTAAAATTAAATCTATTCCCCTAATAGAAGCTCTAATACCAGCAGCATCTCCATCAAAAAGAATGGTAATATTTTTAGTAAGTCTATTTATTAACCGAATTTGATTTTCTGTAAGTGCCGTACCCGATGAAGAAACCACATTGTGAATACCCGATTGATGCATTGAAATAACATCTGTATATCCTTCAACCAAATAACAATTATCTTCTTTTGCTATGCTTTGTTTTGCATAATGAATACCATATAAAACATTGCTTTTATGGTAAATATCACTATCGGGAGAATTTAAATATTTGGCCGCTTTTTTATCATTTGTTAAGATACGACCTCCAAAACCTAAAACTCGCCCACTCATACTATGAATAGGAAACATAACACGTCCTTTAAAACGATCGAATTGTTTTGTACCTGTTGAAGAAAGCAAATCTTGTTTAACAATGGTTAGTCCGGTAGATTCTAAATATTTTAAATTATAACCTTTATTTAATGCTTCTGAAGTAAAAGCTTCCCATTCGTTTAATGAATATCCTAACTGAAACTTTTTAATAGTTTCATCTGTAAAACCTCGTTCTTTAAAATAACTTAAGCCTATTGCTTTCCCTTGATTGTCTTCTAATAATGTTTTATGAAAATAATCTCTTGCAAATTCTGAAACCAAAAACATACTTTCACGTTCGTCTGCTTGTTCTTTTTGCTCATCTGTTTGCTCAGTTTCATCTATTTCAATATTGTATTTTTTAGCCAAATATCGAATAGCTTCAGGATACGAATAATGCTCGTGTTCCATAATAAAGGAAACGGCATTACCTCCTTTTCCTGTACTAAAATCTTTCCAAATTTGTTTCACTGGCGAAACCATAAACGATGGTGATCGTTCATCAGAAAACGGACTTAATCCTTTCCAATTACTTCCTGCTTTTTTTAATTGAACAAACTCGCCAATAACCTCCTCAACACGAGCAGTTTCAAAAACACGATCTATGGTACTTCTTGAAATCAATATTGTTATTTTTTAAGTTTTCTAAATTACAAAATTTAGATAAAAAAATCACCCTTTACTCAGTAAAGGGTGATTAAATTTTATTTTGCCATTTATTTTAAACTACGAAACCGCTTTTAACTTTTTTAAAGTTGAATTATTAATTCTGTCTTGAGCGTATTTCTTAGTGACTTTTAATTCCGTTTCTTCAGTTCCTGGTAACTCAAACATGGCATCGGTTAAAATTGCTTCACAAAGTGAACGTAAACCACGAGCTCCTAATTTGTATTCTACAGCTTTATCAACTATGTATCCCAAGGCAGGTTCATTGATTGTGAAATCAATACCATCCATTTCAAACAACTTTTTATATTGTTTTATAATAGAGTTTTTAGGTTCTGTTAAAATAGCTCTAAGTGTCTCAGCATCTAACGGATTCATATGTGTTAATACTGGTAAACGACCAATAATTTCAGGTATTAAACCAAATTCTCTTAAATCTTTCGGAATAATATATTGCAATAAATTGCTTTCATCAACTTTATCAACTTTAATAGAAGCGCTATATCCAACAGCTTGACGGTTTAATCGTTTTCCAATAATTTTATCAATTCCAGAAAAAGCACCACCAGCCATAAACAAAATATCTTTGGTATTTACTTCTATAAACTTTTGATCTGGGTGTTTTCTTCCTCCTTTTGGCGGAACGTTCACCACTGAACCTTCCAATAATTTTAACAACGCTTGTTGAACTCCTTCTCCAGAAACATCTCTTGTAATTGATGGATTATCGCCTTTACGAGCTATTTTATCAATTTCATCAATAAATACAATTCCACGTTCCGCTTTCTTTACATCATAATCAGCTGCTTGTAATAAACGTGTTAATATAGTTTCAACGTCTTCACCCACATAGCCTGCCTCAGTTAAAACAGTAGCATCTACAATGCAAAACGGTACGTTCAACATTTTTGCAATAGTACGTGCAATTAATGTTTTACCAGTACCTGTTTCTCCAACTATAACAATATTACTTTTTTCAATTTCAATCTCTTCTTCATCTTTCGATTCAGGTTGTAATAATCGTTTGTAATGATTGTATACCGCAACAGACATTACACGTTTTGCTTTATTCTGCCCAATCATGTATTGATCAATAAACGCTTTTATCTCTCTTGGCTTTTTTACAATTAATTCAGAGGTAAGTGTAGATGAGCTTTGTTGAGCAATTTCTTCAATTACAATTCCGTGAGCTTGCTCTATACATTTATCACAAATATGTGCGTCTAATCCAGCAATTAGCAAATCAGTTTCTGGCTTTTTTCTACCACAAAACGAACATTCTAAAACTTCATCTTTTGCCATTCTAATAGTTATTGGTTTAAATTGTTTAGGGTTCAATAGTTAATTTATAACTAACACCTATTTATTTTCTTACTAAAATTTCGTCAATCATACCGTATGCTTTCGCTTCATCAGCTTTCATCCAATAATCACGATCTGAGTCTGCATGAACTTTCTCCATAGTTTGCCCAGAATGCTTCGAGATTATTTCGTATAATTCATTTTTTAATTTCATTATTTCACGAGCAGTAATCTCAATATCACTTGCTTGTCCTTGTGCACCACCTAAAGGTTGGTGAATCATAACACGTGAATGTGGCAATGCTGAACGTTTCCCTTTTGCTCCAGCGCACATTAAAACAGCACCCATAGAAGCGGCCATACCAGTACAAATAGTAGCAACATCAGGCTTTATAAACTGCATAGTATCATAAATTCCTAATCCTGCATACACACCTCCACCTGGAGAGTTTATATAAATTGAAATATCTTTTGAACTGTCTACACTTTCTAAAAATAACAATTGTGCCTGTATAATATTTGCTACATAATCATCAATTCCTGTTCCTAAAAATATAATTCTATCCATCATTAAACGAGAAAACACATCCATTTGTGCAACGTTTAATTGACGCTCTTCAATAATATATGGTGTTACGCTACTTACCAATTTATCGTAGTGCATACTACTGATTCCTTGATCCTTTGTTGCAAATTTTCTAAATTCTTTTCCGTAATTCATTTTACAGTTTTTAAAATATTAAGGGTGTAAAGGTAAGAAGTATTTATTAATAGTTGGTTTGTTAATTTAAGGAATACTCAAATCTTGAATTGTAATTAAAAATTGTTAGCTGTTTCTATGTATATTTGAAATTCAAAATACTTTTTAAGATGAAAATTCCTTTTTATTTAGTTGCTTTATTACTGATAATTCAGTCTACAATTACAGCGCAAAATTTCAAACAACGCTTCAACACACTTGATATACAGCACTATAAATTAGCAATTATTGTAAATGATACTACAAATCGTATTGATGCAACTATGAATGTTTCTTTAAAATTTAAAAAAACATCAAATGAATTTCAACTTGATTTAGTCAATAAAGATAGTGTTAGTGGAAAAGGGATGATTATAAATTCTATTTATCAAAACAATGTAAAAGTTACGTTTACACATATAAATAACAAAATTTCAATTCAACCAAAACACATTTTCCCTGGGATAGAATACACCTACTCCATTAAATACCATGGAATTCCAACAGACGGATTGGTAATTGGAAAAAATCTATATGGAGATAGAACTTTTTTTGGTGACAATTGGCCAAACAGAGCGCATCATTGGTTTCCTTGTATAGATCATCCTTCTGATAAAGCAACTGTTGAATTTATAATTGAAGCTCCTAATTATTACCAAACAATTGCTAATGGTTTTCAAGTTGAAGAAACCAATATAAATAATACAACAAAACAATATCATTGGAAAACAGATGTGCCATTACCAACAAAAGTAATGGTTATAGGTATTGCTAAATTTGCCGTTCAAAATATTGGCGAAACACATAACATTCCCGTTTCAACTTGGGTATATCCACAAACAAAAGAACAAGGCTTTTACGATTTTTCGACAGCAAAAAATATACTTAATTTTTTTATTGAAAATGTTGGTGAATATCCATATCAAAAATTAGCAAATGTACAGTCTAAAACACGTTTTGGAGGTATGGAAAATGCTGGAAATATTTTCTATTTTGAAAAATCTGTTACAGGAAAACTTGAGTATGAAGATTTAATTGCCCACGAAATTGCGCATCAATGGTTTGGAAATTCCGCTTCAGAAATTGATTGGCCTCACATATGGTTAAGTGAAGGTTTTGCAACGTATTTAACTAATTTATTTATTTTAAAAGATAAAGGTGAAGAAGCTTTCATAACAAGAATAAAAGAAGAACGTGAAAAAGTTTTAAATTTTTACAAAAGAAAACAAACACCTGTAATTGATACTAAAAACACCAATTTAATGAGTTTGTTAAACCCTAATTCATATGAAAAAGGTGCCTGGTTTTTACATATGCTTCGAAAAAAATTAGGTGATGAAATTTTTTGGAAAGGTATAAAAACATATTATTCAACATATAAATTTAAGAACGCTTCAACAAACGATTTTAAAAATGTTATAGCGGAAGTTTCTAGTAAAAATTTGGATGTTTTCTTTACGCAATGGCTTCAAAGAGCAGGACATCCAATATTAAAAACCAATTGGATTTATCATGATAATAAAATTAGAATGATGATTGAACAAACACAAGAAACTATTTTTCAGTTTCCGCTTGACATTGAAATCTTATACAATGATGGTTCTTCAGAAATAAAAACCATTGAAATTACTGATAAAACAGCTCCCTATATTATTTCTACAATGGGAGATGTGAAAGAACTTAAATTAGATCCAAATACCTGGTTACTATTTGAATTGGTTGATTAGCGCCACACCAAAATAATATTATCATTTTAATTTGGGTTTTACAGTATTAAATTTCAGATCATTTATCTCATTGAGCTTTTTGAAGGGTAATTGGATCTCTACAAGCTAAGCCTAGCAATAACAACTGATTGTGGTGTTTTCAAAGTTAAAATGGTATAATTTTTTCATTTATCAACTTTTTAACTAGGTTTCTGCCTTCGCAGGAATGATATAATACCTTTGACTTTGTAACTTTACTCCTTTGCAACTTATTAACTAATTAAGTATTACATTTGCAAAAAATACAACAATGACCTTTTCCGATTTAAACTTAAACCGCTTTTTATTAGATGCCTTAGACGAAATGGGGTTCACAACACCTACTCCAATTCAAGAAAAAGCCTTTTCGGTTATTATGAGTAGTAAAGATATGGTGGGTATTGCACAAACCGGAACAGGTAAAACATTTGCTTACTTACTACCAATTTTAAAACAACTTACATTTTCTACTCAAAAATATCCACGTATTTTAATTATTGTACCAACCAGAGAATTAGTAGTACAAGTAGTTGAAGAAATTGAAAGCCTTACACCTTATATTAATGTGAGATTTACTGGGGTTTATGGAGGTACAAACCTAAATAAACAAAAACAATTGATCCATGAAGGGCAAGATATTTTAGTAGCTACTCCAGGTCGTTTATTAGATTTGGCATTGGATGGTATTTTAAAACTAAAACATATTCAAAAATTGGTAATTGATGAAGTTGATGAAATGATGAATCTTGGTTTTAGACCACAATTAATTACACTACTTGATTTATTACCAAAAAAACGTCAAAGTATTTTATTCTCAGCAACGTTAACCAAAGAAGTAGCTGGTTTATTAGATCAGTTTTTTAAATCTCCCATCAAAATTGAAATTGCAAGTAGCGGAAGTCCGTTAGACACCATTGAACAACAAGCATATCCTGTTCCTAATTTCTATACAAAGGTTAATTTTTTAGTGCATTTACTAAAAGACAAAGAGACTTTTAATAAAGTGTTGGTGTTTGTGAAAAACAAAAAACAGGCAAATATTTTGTTTGAAGAATTAGAAGTTATACTTCCAAGCCAAACAAATGTAATACATTCAAATAAAACACAAAATTACCGTTTACGTTCAGTAAAAAACTTTGAAAAAGGTTTTTTTAACACTTTAATAGCAACAGATATTATTGCACGTGGTTTAGATTTAACCGATGTTAGTCATGTTATTAATTTTAATATTCCTGAAGAGCCAGAAAATTACATTCATAGAATTGGTAGAACAGGTAGAGCAGAGCAAAAAGGAACTTCAATTTCATTTTTCACAGAAGATGAAGCTGACTATTTAGGAGAAATTGAGCTTTTGATGAATACAGAAATTGATGTGTACGATTTACCTGAAAACATTGAAATTTCTACTCAGAAGATTGACGAGGAAATGCCAAAAGTAGAACCTGAAAAAACAAGTCAGAAAAAAACAATTACAGAGCCAAGTGGAGCTGCTTTTCACGAGAAAAAAGAAAAAAACTCTCGTGTTAATTTAGGTGGATCTTATAGACGAGAAATTGCAAAAAAATATAAAAAACCTAAAACTCGAGGGCAAAAAAGAAAGTAATTATAATTTATATGAAACTGTAAATAATACTATACGAGGTAATATATATGTCTTAATATCTGAAATTAAAAATTCATTTATATTATTAGAACGTTTATAGTTTATATTTAATAAATTATTGGCTCTAATTTCGAAACCCCAAGCGCTATCTTCTTTTTCTGTCTCTTATACACATCT
>SDWL01000454.1 GCA_004195315.1 Lutibacter sp. | reverse complement strand
AGATGTGTATAAGAGACAGATGCAATTATATACCCTAAAACCATTCCCAATAATATATCAATAGGAAAATGAACAGCTAAATAAATTCTACTATAAGCAAATAATATTGGGAATAAAAACATTATATAAGCGTACTTATAATGTTTTTTCAAAATCCAAAACAGTATAAATACAATAGTAAAAGAAACTGTTGCATGCCCTGACACAAAGCTAAAATCATTTTGTTCAACTATTACTCTAATATTTTCATTTATAGATGTATCATTAATAGGTCTAAGCCTTTGAAAAAAGTTTTTAATAACATTTACAATTAACAAAGACAAAACTCCACTACAAGCCGTAATTAACTTAATTGAGATTGTTTTTTTAAATCCAAATGCTTTATAACCTAAAAAAAATAACAAAAATAATAAAGGAATCCAATGAATAGGATTTGTAATAAAAACCCAAAAACTATCCCAAGTTATAGAGCCTTTAGAGTGTAAAAAAAGTAGTAATTGTTTGTCGTAACGAATAAGAGAATTAAGAAAATCCAAAATTACTTATCTCTTTTAACCGGACCAGTAATATCATCAATAATAGTGTCTTTTATTTTCGAAACAGGCCTGCTAAAATCATCAAAATTATCTTTTACTTTATTTATTTCTTTTTTAACATTGGTTACTACATCAATATCAATATCATTTTTTTCAGCACTGTTTTTTATTTCGCGCTTAATATCGTTAGTAGCATCTTTAACTTGGCGCATTCCTTTTCCTAATCCTCGAGCAATTTCAGGAAGTTTATCAGCACCAAACAACATCACAACTATAAGTAGAATTACAAATATTTCAGCCCCGCTAATAAATAGAAACATAATAAGTTATTTAGAATACAAAGATAGTTAAAAAATAATTCCAAAATTGTAATGAAAATAATATTGACTATTTTATAAATATTTAAAAATTCGTTGAACCAGTTTTATAAATGGTATTAAATAACAATCCATTTTCCGAAAAACCATTAATTATAAATTGGAACTCATTAGAAAATTCATTCGTTGGAATTTTAATAATCACTTCACCTTTTTCATTTGTTTGAAGCTTATTTTTCCAATCTATTTCTGTCCAATTATTAGCTTCCTTTGAATATATATTATATTGAGCTTTATAATAATCATTTGCTCTATCAAACCCTGTTAACATTATTAGTTCTTCATATATTTTTTGGGTTTTGTCATAAGAATAATTGTGATTTCCTTTTTTTAAATAAATTCGTATACTTCCGCCTGTCTTAAAAGATCCCCCACCTATTTGATTGATATAAATTTCATCAACAGCCTGCATTCTTAGAGCTTTTAAAGCCTCAATTCTTAATAGCTTGTTTAATAAGGTGTCTTCTCCTGCTTCAAGTTCAAGATCATCTATATAAATTGAAGGAGAAATGCTTCCATCCGGATTACTAGTTTGGTCTCTAAGAGTTACTGTTCCAGCTCTCAAAGAAATATATTGAGGTGCGTTTCCTTTAACATATCCTAAAGA
>SDWL01000073.1 GCA_004195315.1 Lutibacter sp. | reverse complement strand
AGTCATTACTTTTAGGTTTCCCCCAATTCTCAAGAAGTCTATTTCTTAGTTTGATTAATTTTTTTTTCTTGGAATAATTATTATATAAAAATATAATAACGAAAATAAATACAAGTCCTAAAATCCAATTCATAGCTTTATTGTTTTAGTCTAATTTTTTTAAGAAGGAATAATTAAGTTTAGTTAACTAATTTTCAACTCCTGAGGAATCTCACAAATCGGGATCGGATCCATTTTGTGTTTATTGGCATTGTTTCTTTGTTTGTAAATAGTAAATACTTCTTGCTCTCTACCTTCAAAATCGGCAACATCTTTTCCTAATTCGTCTTGGATCATTGCCCATTCAAGTTCATCGTAACTTGCACCAATTTGATCTTCATCTGTTTTATCATCCCCCCATAAACCATCGGTAGGAGCAGCTTGTATAATATCAGAATTTAAACCTAAATATTTTGCAATTTCATATACTTCAGATTTCATTAAATCGGCTATCGGACTTAAATCTACACCACCGTCACCATATTTTGTAAAAAAGCCAACACCAAAATCTTCTACTTTATTTCCTGTACCAACAACTAAATAACCATGAAGTGCCGCAAAATAATATAATGAAGTCATTCTAAGTCTAGCTCGTGTATTAGCAAGTGACATTAATAGCTGTTCTTCATTATTAACTGGTGGAAAAGAAGCAATTAAGTTGTCAAACACAGGAGTTAAATTTAATTGTTCCATGGTTATATTTTTAAATTTTTTTTGTAACCAATCTATATGGTTGTATGCTCTAGTTATCTGATTTTCACTTTGATGAATTGGCATTTCTACACATAACAAAGGGAATCCTGTTTTTGCACACAATGTTGAAGTTACAGCAGAATCAATTCCACCTGAAATTCCAATTACAAAACCATTCACTTTTGCAGTTGTAGCATAATTTTTTAACCAATCAACAATATAATCAACAACTTTTTCTGTATTCATACTTAAACTTTTTTAGTAATTTTAGCGTTTTAAAAATAGAATTGTAAATATAGAAATTAATGAAGAGATTATTTGTCCTTGTAATTATTTTATTGACGATAGCTTCCTGTAAAAAAGAAACTATAAAAAAAGTAGATGTTTCAGGTATTGAAGTGGCGGTTTTAGTGGATAGATTTGAGCAAAAATTTTATAAGGCTGATGAACAATCGCTTAAAACAGTTAAAAATGAATACCCTTATTTATTTCCACCTCAAAACGATAGTATTTGGTTAAATAAAATTAAAAATGAGGCTGAACTGTTTCAAAAATCTCAAGAAGTTTTTGGGAATTTTGATGTAGAAAAATTTCAAATAGAAGAGTTGTTTAAACACGTAAAATACTATCATTCTAGCTTTAATTCACCTAAAATTTTAACTTTAATAACAAATTTAGATTACCAAAATAAAGTAGTTTATGCAGATAGTTTGTTGTTTGTTTCATTAGATATGTATTTAGGTAAAGACAATGATGTTTACAATGATTTTCCATTGTATATAGGTCAGAATTTTGATAAATCTAATTTGGTTGTAGATATCGCTGAAAGTATTAGCGAACACTATTTTATTCCAAGTAAAAGTCGTCAGTTTATAAATTTAATGATTAACGAAGGAAAAAAGATGTATATGATTGACAGTTATTTGCCTTCAGTTTCTGATGCTAAAAAAATAGGATATTCAATTGATAAATTAGATTGGGCTGAAGCAAATGAATCTCAATTGTGGAAATATTTCATTGAAAATAAATTGTTGTATAGTACAGATTCAAATTTGTACACACGATTTATAGCGAATGCTCCTTTTTCAAAATTTTATATTGATATTGATAAAGATTCACCAGGTAGAATTGGCGTTTGGATAGGTTGGCAAATAGTACGTTCTTATATGAATAATAATGACGTAACTTTGCAGCAACTTTTACAAACAAACTCAGAAGAAATTTTTAAAAAATCAAAATACAAACCAAAGAAATAATGGCTGCAAAGAGTTCATCAAAAATTGAAATTACCGTAGGATTAGACGAAAATAAAATTCCGGAAAAATTACATTGGACAGCACAAGATAGTGATGTTATAAATCAAGAGGCTAAAGCAATAATTTTAGCTGTTTGGGATGCTAAAACAAGAGATACACTTCGTATGGATTTGTGGACAAAAGAAATGCAAATTGATGAAATGAAACAGTTTTTTCATCAAACATTAGTGTCCATGGCAAATACTTTTGAACGAGCAACTAATGATACTAAAATGACTGCAACCATGAAAGATTTCTGTGATTATTTTGCTGAAAAATTAGAACTGAAGAAAAAGTAATTTTTTTGTTAACTGCCACACTGAGCTTGTTGAAATGTATTTTAAATGTAACTTTTATAAAAGGTATTCAACAAGATCAGACTGACAATGAGAAGCTTAATAAAGTATTAAGTTTGGTCGTTTCAGTCGGAAACAGTTGAAATAAAGTTATTCTACATTCTTAATAAGTTCTATAATCTCTTTGTAATCTTCAGGATTGTTTACGAAATCTTTATTGGATACATCAATCACTAAGGTTTTTAAATTTTCTTCAGTTTTAATAAAAGTAGCATAACCACTGTGAATTTTATCTAAATACTCTGGAGCAATGTTTTGTTCGTAATCTCTACCTCGGTTTTTAATATTTTCTAATAAACGAGGTGTTTCTTGGTATAAATAAATATATAAATCGGGTTTTGAAATTTCTTTATACATAATATCAAACATTTTTCGATATAAAAAATATTCTTCTTTTTGTAAAGTAACTTGAGCGAAAATAAGTGATTTAAAAATATAATAATCTGAAACTATAAAGTTTTTAAATAAATCAAATTGTGCTAAATCATCTGAAAGTTGTTGATATCTGTCTGCTAAAAAACTCATTTCTAAAGGAAACGCATAACGTTCATTGTCTTCGTAAAATTTTGGTAAAAACGGATTGTCAGCAAAACGTTCTAATATAATTTTAGCATTAAAATCTTCAGCAATCATATTAGTAAGTGTTGTTTTACCAGCGCCAATATTTCCTTCAATAGCAATATAATTGTACTTTTCAGATAAGGGAATAGGTCTTTTTAACTTTAAATAGGTGTTTTCAATTTTGGTTTTGTCAATACAATTTGTAAGACACACTTGTAAGCGTTGTTTTTCAATAGGATGAATTAAATTTGGAGCAATTTCAGCCAAAGGAACCATTATAAACTTTCTGCTGAGCATCTCTTTATGAGGAACTATTAACTCTTTTGAAAAAATAATTTCATTGTCAAAAAGTAGTACATCAATATCAATAGTTCTTGCTTTGTATTCTTTGTCAGAAGTTCTTTTTCTTCCTAAAGAGAGTTCAATTTTATGAATAGCTTTTAATAAATTTTCAGGATTTAAACCTGTTGAGACTTGTACACAAATATTATAAAAATCTTCACTGTCAAAACCCCAAGATGCTGTTTTGTAAATCGATGAAATATTAACAACTGAACCTATTTTTTCGTCAATTAAATCAATTGCTTGTTGTAAATTTTCAAGCTTGCTTCCTAGGTTACTTCCTAAAGATAAATATGTGGTTCTCGCTATATACATAAAGTAATTACAAAGAAAAGAAAAGTATCATTTAAATACATATATTTGTGACTCAACTTATAAACATTTTACTTTTTTTAAAATGTTAAATTCAACTTTTTAATTATGAACTTTTTAAGGAATTTATTGGCTTCAATTTTAGGAACATTTATTACATTAGGCGTTATTTTAGTGCTATTTATTCTAATTATTTCTGCTATGGCATCCTCAGTTGGAGCTATTGAAAGTGTGGAATTAAAAAATAATTCAGTTTTAGAACTTAAGTTAGAAAGCTTAGTAAAAGATTACGCTCCAAAAAGTGATGATCCATTTGATAAATTTTTTGGTTTTGATGATGATAAAATAGGCTTAAATTCAATTATAAATGCCATTGAAAATGCTAAAGAAGATGAAAATATTAAGGGAATAAGCATCACAACTTTAGGTGTTAATGCAGGGATCGCACAAACACAAGCTATTAGAAATAAATTGCTAGAATTTAAAGAAACAGGAAAATTTATAAAAGCATATGCAGATATTTATGATCAAAAATCATATTATTTTAGTTCTGTAGCAGATTCTATTTTTATGAATCCGGTTGGTGCTATTGATTTTAAAGGGTTGTCTTCTGAAATTTTATTTTATAAAGATTTAGAAGATAAAACGGGAGTGAAAATGGAAGTAATTAGACACGGAAAATATAAAAGTGCAGTTGAACCATTTTTATACAATGAAATGAGTGAAGATAACAGAAATCAAATCACCACATTTTTAAAATCTATTTGGGATGAAATGGTTGTTGATATTTCAAATAGTAGAAATAAAACAATTGAAGAAATCAACAATATTGCAGATAATTTATTGGTTAGAAATGCAAAATTAGCAATAGAAAATAATATGATAGATGGAGCAATTTATATTGATGAATATAATGATAAATTAAAACTTGCACTTGGATTTTCAATTGATGAAGATTTAAATAAAATTTCAATTTCAGATTATATTTCTTTAGGAAAAGGAAGAGTAATTTCTTCGGCTTCAAATAAAATTGCTGTTATTTATGCACAAGGTGAAATTATTTACGGTAAAGGGGATGAAAATTTAATAGGTCAAGATTTAATAATAAAAGCTATAAAAAAGGCTAGAAAAGATAAAAAAGTTAAAGCCATCGTTTTAAGGGTAAACTCACCTGGAGGTAGTGCCTTGGCTTCAGAATTAATTTTGAGAGAATTAGAATTAACAAAAAAAGAGTTACCGTTGGTGGTTTCTATGGGGAATGTTGCTGCCTCAGGAGGTTATTATTTAGCGTGTAATGCAGATAGAATTTTTGCGGAACCTACTACAATTACTGGATCTATTGGCGTTTTTGGAGTAATACCAAATTTTAGCAAATTGGCTAATACTATAGGAATTAACGCTGAACAAGTACGTACTAATAAAGGTGCAGATTATAGTATTTTTGAACCAATGACTGATGAATTTAGATTGGTGACAACCGAAGGAGTTGAAGCTGTTTATACAACATTTTTGAAAAGAGTTGCTAAAGGAAGAAATATGACTGTTGAAGCTGTTGATAGTATTGCACAAGGAAGGGTTTGGAGTGGAGTTGATGCTTTAAATAATGGTTTGGTTGATGAATTAGGGAATTTAGATGATGCCATTTTATATGCTGCTGAATTGGCAGAAATTACAGATTATAAAGTTCGTAATTATCCTAGTTATAATGTAGATTTTGAAGATAGATTTAGCAGTTTTCCATTTATGAAAACGAAAGAAAAGGTTTTAATAGAAGAACTAGGAGAAGCAAATTATAAAATATACCAAACCATAAAACAATTTTCAAGACTTGAAGGAATTCAAGCAAGAATGCCTTATGTTATTGATATAAAATAAATTTTAAATACGTTCAAAAGTTACAAAGCTGTAATTGTACTTGTTTTTTTCATCAGCTTTAAAATTTTCTCTTGATGTTTCTTTCCATAGAGATTTATCAATTTCAGGGAAAAATGCGTCTGCATCAAATGGATGATGTACAAAAGTCAAGTCTAATTTATCTGCAATTTCAATGGCTTGTTTATAAATTTCAGCTCCACCTAAAATATACGGGTTTTTATCTTCTTTAGAAGCTTCAATTGCTTGTTGTAAAGAATTAACAATTACACAGCCTTCAGCTTTAAAATTACCATTGCGTGTAATAATTATATTGGTTCTGTTTGGTAGTGGTTTTCCCAAAGATTCAAAAGTTTTTCTTCCCATAATCACATGGTGATTAGAGGTCACTTTTTTAAACCGTTTTAAATCTGCTGGAATATGCCAAATTAACTGATTGTCTTTTCCTAAAGCATTATTTTCAGCTATCGCAGCTATAATAGTTATCATTCTGTTGTTAAATTGTTTGCCCATTTATACGTAAAGAACCTACGTAATACAATGACAAATTTTATTAGTTCCTCGACATTCACAATCGCTAAGATTGCCCACAGAGGTAACGTGGTATAAATACTTAAGATAAACGCAAGTGGTACACCGATAAACCATAATGGAATAAGTTCGGCGAATAACGCAAACCTCGTATCTCCACCAGCTCTCAATGTTCCAATGATTTGAATTGCGTTGGTAAATTTGATTGGTATATAGAAACTAAACATTAATAATATCCATCTAACGTTGGTTTTCATTTCAATTGTGGCATCTTCAAAGATATTTGGAATATAGGGACTTAGAAGAAATAATAAAGCACCTAGGAAAATTCCCGCAACAAAACTTAACTTAGTAAATTTAAGTCCCCAACTTTTAGCTAACGCTATTTCATTTTCACCTAGTTTATTCCCAATCATAATCGCACATGCAGTACTAATACCGGCATTTGCGACCCAGAATAATCCCATAACCATGTTACTGATTTGAACACTCGCAACCGCAGATCCACCAATGAATCCCATTGCCATTAGATACATACTCATACCCAATCCCCAAATTGTTTCATTAATCCCAACTGGAAGAGCTTTGTGGGCTAGTTTATTAATAAAGTCTCTTGTTATATTTTTATATTCTCTGAATTTAACTTTCAGTACTTTGTGATTCGACATCTTCATTCGTAACAATAACATCGTAAACCCTAGTCCACTACTAATAACCGAAGCGATTGCCGCTCCTTCTACTCCAAGACGTGGGAACCCAAAGCGTCCTGTGATTAATACAAAGTTTAACGCTGTATTAATTAGCACAGTAATAACACTAATGATTTGGGGGAATACTACTTGTTCGGTATTACGCATCAACATGATGATTACGAAGTTCGCAGCCATAAAGAAGTATGAGTAACTTATAATTCTTAAATAATCTACTGCGTAGGTTTTAATGATTGCTCGTTGGACTAAGTCATCACCGTTATTATAGAGTCCTACTATAAACTCAGGAAAGAAATGAACTAGTACAAAGAATACAGTGCTTATCATTGTTCCAACGATAATCGTTATAATAAACACTTTATGTATATTTTTAAAATCTTTACTTCCCCAGTACTGAGCTATGAAAATACCTAGTCCTGATAGGAAGCCAAATAAGACCATAATAAAAAAGAATCCGAAGTTCGCTGAAAGGCCAACTGCGGCGATTGCGTCTTCTCCTAATACTCCGACCATTACGGTGTCTATAATACTTAGTAAACTTGTTAGAAATTGTGATAAGAAGATAGGTACTCCTATTTGCAATACTCGTTTATAGAAGTACCTGTTTGTCTCTATGTTTGCTTCCACTATTTAATTAGATCTAGGAAACTAGTCCCATGAGGTGCTTTTTCAGTGTTAAAATTATCACTAATAGTCGCTCCAATGTCACCAAATGTCTCTCTTATACCAAGAGGTCCAGTAGTTGCTAATTTATTATAGGCAAGTAGTGGGACATATTCACGTGTATGGTCTGATCCTTTATATGTCGGATCATTTCCGTGATCCGCAGTAATCATTAATAAATCGTCTTCTCGTAGTTTACTCATAAATTCACCAAGTTGTACATCAAATTCTTCTAAAGCTACTTTATATCCTTGAGGATTTCTTCTATGTCCGTATAACGCATCAAAGTCTACAAGATTAATGTATGCTAATCCAGTAAAGTCTGTGTCTGTATACTTAATGAAGTTTTCCATCCCATGTTGGTTTGATTTCTGTTTATGTGTTTCGGTGATCCCTTCAGAATCATAGATATCATTGATTTTACCAAATGCCGCAACTGTATGTCCTTTACCTTTTAAATACGTTAAGGCAGTATCAGCGAATGGTTTTAATGCATAGTCATGACGATTTGGCGTTCTTGCGAAATCTCCTTTTCTCTTACCAACGAATGGTCTAGCGATAATGCGCCCAACTTTCCATTCTTCTTTCATTGTCATTTTGCGTGCGATTTCACAAGCTCTATACAATTCTTCAAGAGGAATGATTTCTTCATTGGCTGCGATTTGTAAAACAGAATCAGCTGAAGTGTACACAATCCAGTCTCCTGTTTCTATTTGGTGTTCGCCAAGTTCTTCTAAGATTTCTGTCCCTGAAGCTGATTTGTTTCCAACGATGTTTCTTCCTGTTTTAGCAACAAACTCGTCTATTAGTTCTTTAGGGAATCCCGTCTCTGTGAAGGTAATAAATGGATCAACTATTTTTAATCCCATTAATTCCCAGTGACCTGTCATTGTGTCTTTTCCATTACTTATTTCATTCATTTTACCATAGAAACCAATTGTATCTTTGATTGGGTCTACTCCTTGAATCTCAGTTAAATGTCCGTATCCTAGTTTTTCCATGTTAGGTAAGTAAATTGGCCCTGCCGCTTCACTGATGTGTTTGATTGTGTTTACGTCAAAATCTCCAAATTGTGCTGCATCCGGTAATTCCCCGCATCCGACACTATCGATTACTATTAAAAATACTCTTTTATACATAATTGCCTCCTATGATTCTTCTT
>SDWL01000072.1 GCA_004195315.1 Lutibacter sp. | reverse complement strand
CCATCTTTTAAAAGATGGAATTTTTAGTAATAATATATTTATTGAATAATACTTATTCTCTAATTGCAGCTTGTGCAGCAGCTAAACGTGCAATTGGCACTCTAAATGGAGAACAACTAACGTAATCCATACCAACTCTATGACAGAATTCAACTGAACTTGGCTCACCACCATGCTCACCACAAATACCAACTTTAAGTTTTGCATTTGTTGAACGTCCTTTTGAAGTTCCCATTTCAACTAATTGGCCAATACCTTCTTGATCTAATACTTGGAAAGGATCAGCTTTTAAGATTCCTTTTTCAATATAGATTGGTAAGAATTTTCCAGCATCATCACGTGAGTAACCAAAGCCCATTTGAGTTAAATCGTTTGTTCCGAATGAGAAAAATTCAGCAACTTCTGCAATTTGATCAGCAGTTAAACAAGCTCTAGGAATTTCAATCATTGTTCCAACTAAATAGTCAATTTTATCTCCTTTTTCAGCAAATACTTCTTCAGCAACACGTCTTACAATTTCTTCTTGTAATTTGAATTCTTGAATAGTACCGATAAGTGGAATCATTATTTCAGGTAATGTTTTAACTCCTTCAGCTTTTAATTCCATTGCAGCTTCAAGAATTGCTCTAGCTTGCATTTCTGTAATTTCAGGGTATGTATTTCCTAATCTACAACCTCTATGACCTAACATTGGGTTAAATTCGTGTAAGTCTTCAACTTTTTGTTTGATTGCTTCAACAGAAATTCCCATTTCAGCAGCCATTTCTTTTTGGTTTTCTTCTTCATGAGGAACAAATTCATGTAAAGGTGGATCCAATAAACGAACAGTTACAGGTAAACCTGCCATTGCAGCAAATACATCTTTAAAATCTTTACGTTGAATAGGTAATAATTTATCTAATGCTTCTCTTCTTCCTGCTTCATCTTCAGCTAAAATCATTTCACGCATACGAACTAATCTTTCACCTTCAAAGAACATGTGTTCAGTACGACAAAGACCAATACCTTCTGCACCAAATTCAACAGCTACTTTACATTCTCTTTCTGTTTCAGCATTTGTTCTTACGCCTAAAGTTCTGTATTTATCAGCTAGTTTCATAATGTTTCCAAAGTCACCACTTAATTCAGCATCTTTAGTTCCAATTTTACCATCGTAAACTTCACCAGTTGAACCGTTTAAAGAAATCCAGTCACCTTCTTTGAATTCTTGACCTTCAATGGTCATTACTCTAGTTTTGTAGTTTATTTTAACAGAACCAGCACCAGAAACACAACATTTACCCATTCCACGAGCAACAACAGCAGCGTGAGAAGTCATACCACCACGAGCAGTTAAAATACCTTTAGCAATGTTCATTCCTTCTAAATCTTCAGGAGAAGTTTCAACTCTAACAAGAATTGATACTGGATATTTGTCAGCTTCATCAGCAAAGAATACTATTTGTCCGGTTGCAGCACCTGGAGATGCAGGCAAACCTTTTGCTAAAATTTTTGCAGCTTTAATTGCTTCACCATCAAAAACAGGGTGTAAAAGCTCATCTAATTTAGCAGGCTCTTGCATCATAATTGCTCCTTTCTCATCAACTCTACCGTCTGTTAATAAATCCATTGCAATTTTAACCATTGCAGCAGCAGTACGTTTACCGTTACGAGTTTGTAACATCCAAAGTTTACCATCTTGAATAGTAAACTCTAAATCTTGCATATCGTTATAATGTCTATCAAGAATGTCTTGAGTTTCATCTAATTCTTTATATATAACAGGCATTAATTCTTCTAAAGAAGGGAAATTAGCTTTTCTATCTTCTTCAGAAACACCAGCTAATACAGCCCATCTTTTTGAACCTTCTAATGTAATTTGTTGAGGAGTTCTAACACCAGCAACAACATCTTCACCTTGTGCATTAATTAAATACTCACCATTAAAAATATTTTCTCCAGTTGCAGCATCTCTTGTAAATGCAACACCAGTTCCTGAATTAGAACCCATATTACCATATACCATTCCTTGAACATTTACAGCAGTTCCCCATTCTGAAGGGTATCCATTCATATTTCTATAGTAAATAGCTCTATCACTATTCCAGCTATTAAATACAGCCATTACTGATGACCAAAGTTGTTCCCAAGGATTTTCTGGAAATGCTTCACCTGTTTGTAATACACAAGCAGCTTTAAAGTCAGCAACCATTTGTTTTAAATCTTCAACATCTAAATCTGTATCTAAATCAACACCTTTAGCTTCTTTTATTTTTTCAATAATTTCTTCAAACGGATCATGATCTTCTTTTGATAAAGCACCAACACCTAAAACAACACCACCAAACATTTGAACAAAACGACGATAAGAATCCCATGCAAAACGAGCATTACCAGTTTTTGCGATAAGCCCTTCAACAGAACTATCATTCATACCTAAGTTTAGAACTGTATCCATCATTCCAGGCATAGAAACTCTTGCTCCTGAACGAACTGAAAGTAAACAAGGATTTTCATTGTCACCAAATTTAGTTCCCATAATGCTTTCAACATTGGCAACAGCAGCTTCAACTTCATCTTTTAATAGAGCAACAACAGCTTCCTTTCCTAATAAATTATATTCTGTACAAGTATCTGTAGTAATTGTAAATCCAGGAGGAACAGGAATTCCTATTAAACACATTTGAGCTAAATTAGCTCCTTTACCTCCAATAAGGGTTTTCATTGTGCCATTTCCATCGGCAGTTTTACCTCCAAATTTATAGACTCTAGTTTTTTTGTTTTGTTGCATCTCCATTGTTATTTAACTTTTTTTACGTTATTTTTTTTATATAATAAGGGCACAAATTTACTGATTTTACTCTTAAATTAGTATGATTTATATCATTGATTTTAAGCACGAAAACGTTTTAGTAATAAATATTATAGATTATTTAATACGTGAAATGAAATTTAGCTAAATATCTTTTTTCGTGTATTATTAATTTTTTAAAACTCTGCATTTAGTAAATCTCCAGTTAATTGCAGTAATTTTAATTCAGCGTTTTTTGCATCATATTTTGCTAGATTAAGGTTTGATTGTGCGTTTAAAAGATTTACTTGTGCTTGTCTAAATTCAATAGAAGTAATTTGTCCAAGTTTAAACTGTTCTTCTGTTCTTGAAAAGTTTCGTTTATTAGTTTCAACATTTTTTTCTTCTGATTTTGAAATAAAAAGAGCATTGTTATAAATTTCTAAAGCATTAGCAACATTACGTTCTAATTCATTTTCAATCTGTTCTTTTTGAACTTGTAAATTGTCAGCTATAATTTTCGAATTTTGAATGCGTGTTTTTGTATTTCCTCCATCAAATAAATTCCAATTTAAACTAACACCAGCATTTAACCCTTTAGATAATTGTTCAGCATTTGTAAAAGTTGCATCATTATCAGATTTATTGAAACCGTAAGAACTATTGAAATTAAGGCTAGGGTATAAATTTGCCTTGTTTATTTTAATGTCAAATTGACTAAGTTCAATATTTTTTGCAACTTTTTGCATTTCAATATTATGATTTTTAGCTTTTTCTAATAAGTTTGAATAATCAAATGTTAAATTGAATGTAATGTCAGTATCAACAGTAAAATTTGTAGTTACAGTTCTGCCTAAGAGTAAATTTAAATCACGTTTTGCGTTTGCTAAGAAACGTTGTGTATTTATATATTTTATACTGTCATTATTTACATCTACTTCGGCATTTAGTATTTGAAGCCTGGTACTTTGCCCATAATCAAAACTATATTTTGCTCGTTTTAAACGTTGTTTAGAGATATTTAATGATTCTAAAATGTTAATATTATCTTCAGTTAATTGAGCAACATCATAATAAATTGTAAAAATTTGTAATATTGAATTTTCTATGATAGCTTGGGCTTCAAGTTCTGATAAGTTATGTGTTTCTTTTAATTTTTTATAGTTATAGGATCTTCCTAAACCATCAAAAAGTGTATAATTTAATCCAATTGAAGCGTTGTATAATTTAGATTCAGCATCATTAATTTCTGATTTATTTCCACTTTGAGAAGTAAATTCACTAGAGTTATTATTATAATTTGCCCCTGCATTAGCAGTTACTTTTGGTAAATATCCGCTAATGAAAATACTTGCATTATTTTCAGTAATTTTTACAATATTTTTGGCTATTTGAATGCCATAATTATTCTCCAATGCTAAATTTATTGCATTTTCTTTGGTGAGTTTTTCCTGTGCAAAACTTACTGAAAAACTTAGTAGAAATAGTATGGTAATTTTATGAATGTTGTTCATCATTTTCATTTTTTAATTCAATAATTGCTCTTTCAACTTCTTCTTTGGTAACTTTTTTACCTGTAATTAGCCATTTAATAAATACTTTAACAGAATTAGAGACTGATAACAATAAAGGCAACATAATCAATGTTAAAAACGTTGCAATGGCAATACCATATGAAATTGAAATTGCCATAGGTTTTAAAAATTGTGCTTGTCTACTTTTCTCTAAAAGTAATGGTGCTAAACCTGCTATTGTAGTTAGTGTGGTTAATAAAATAGCTCTAAATCTAGATATGGAAGCTTGTATTAGCGCTTCATCATATTTCATACCTTGTTTTAGGTAACCATTAAATTTTTCAATAAGTACAAGTCCATCATTTACCATAATTCCTATTAAAGCTATAATACCTAACCATGAAAGTATGTTTATAGGAAAATCATGAACCCAATGACCTACAATAACCCCAATTAAACTAAATGGAATCATTAATAATAGCAATATTGGTTGTTCATATGATCTAAAAGTAAAAGAAATAACAATATATATAAGTGCTAAAATTATTAATCCAACTTTTTTAAATGAACTTATTGTTTTTTGCGCTTCTCTATTTTGGCCTTCATATGCCGCTGAAACCGTTGGGTATTTTGATGAGATTTCTGGCATTACATTCATTTTAATGTCATCTAAAATATCAGTAGCACTTTCACCAGGCGATTTCATATCTGCTGTTATTTGAATTTCACGTTTACTACTTAAATGATTAATAACAACATCTCCTCTTTGAATTTTATAGGTAGCAATTTCAGATAAAGGAACGTTTTGATTTGAAGGAGTTGTAATCCACATATCATTCAAATCTTTAATAGATGATCTATCTTCTTTTTTATAGCGAACCCAAACTTTAATTTCATCTTGTCCACGTTGAAAACGTTGGGTTTGTACACCAAAAAATCCTGAACGAACTTGGTTCATAACAGTTTGTAAATTTAAACCTAATAAATACGCATTGTCTTTTAGCTTGATCTGAATTTCTTTGATCCCAGCAGGATCATTATCAGCAATATCTTTTAATTGGGAGTTTTTAGCTAAAATTTCTTTTAATTCAATTTTAGCAGCTTTTAATTCTTCAATATTATTACCTAGCAATGAAACCGCAACTGGACTTCCACCAAAATTACCACCTGATCCAAATGTTAAGCTTTCAACACCATGTACAATTCCAACCCTTTCGCGAATGGCATTTGTAATTTCTGGCGAAGAAAATTCTCTAGCTTCACCGGGAAGTAAATTTACTGTTAATCTACCGTTTGATGTTCCAGGTCCAATTCTTTTTATAACATTTTCAACTATTGAAACGTTTCCTGTTTGTTTTTTTGTGTACTCCTCGTTTATTTCCCAAACTGCTACTTCAATTTTTGAAATAATAGAATCAGTAATCATTTCATTCGTTCCCTGAAGCATTTTTAAATTTATACTAACTCTATCACTTGCGATTGAAGGGAAAAATGAAGTTTTAACAATTCCTCCTCCAAGCGCCCCAATGCTTAAAATTAATAATGTAATTGGAATAGCAAAACCTAGTGCTTTGTGTTTTAAAAAGAATTTTAAATAGGGAGCATAAATAATGTCTCTAAAATAAAAAAGTCCTTTTTCAGCCTTTTGGTTTACATTAAAAAAGAAGGTGTTTATTTTGTTCCTCTTTTTTTCTTTTCTTTCTAAAGCTTTAGAATGTGCAATATGAGCAGGTAATATAATTAATGCTTCAATTAGAGAAACAAGTAATGTTAACATTACAACTAAGGACACTTCACTAAAAAAGTTACCAATTCTACCATCTAAAAAGAAAAATGTAGAGAAAGCAATAATGGTAGTTAATATTGCTGAAACAATAGGAGGTATTACTTCTAATGTTCCATCAATAGCAGCTCGTATAGGCGTTTTCCCTTTTTCGTAATGGTGATATATATTTTCACCAATAACAATACCGTCATCAACTAAAATACCAATTACGATAATCATACCAAACAGTGAAAGTACATTTATTGTAACTCCTAAATTTGCAGCAAAAATGAACATCCCAAAAAATGCTATTGGTATTCCAAAAGCAACCCAAAAAGCTAAACGAATATTTAAAAATAAAGCCAAGAAGAAGAGTACTAATAAAACCCCCATTCCAGCATTTTTTATCAATAATTCTGTACGTTGTTTTAGCGCAATTGAATTATCACTTGAAATATCTATTTGAACATTATCTTGTTGTTGATTAAATTTTTCAATGTATTCTTTAACGCTATTTGCAGATGAAATTAAGTCTTCGCTGTTGGTATTATTTACAGTAATATCTATAGCATTTTTACCGTTAAAGTATAGTCTATCAGGGTTTTCTGACCAAGTGTCGGAAACATTTGCAATATCGCTAAGTCTAATAGTATTTCCTCCTGCATCAGCTCTTACCACTATATTTAAAAGTTCATTGCCAAAATAATTTTTATTTCGAGCTCTTATTAAATAATCTTCATCATTAGTTTTAATATTTCCTCCAGAGATTAATAAATTGGTTTTACTGATAGCGCTTGATACCTCAGTGAAAGATAAATTATAGGCACGTAAGTCATTTTCCCGGACCGCAATTTCAATTTCTTGGGCTGGAAAACCTGAAAGTCTCACTTGGGAAATACCATTAATACTTCTTAAATCGTTTTCAATTGTTCTTGCGTATTGTTTTAACGTAGCTAAAGGAATATGATCTCCACTAACTGTAAAGCTAATGGTTGGTCTTATGGTTTCAATTTTTGCAATTATTGGAGGTTCCATACCAGAAGGGAAAGATGGAACTCTGTCTACAGCATTTTTAACATCGGCTAAAACAACATCAATGTTTTTACCTTTTAAAGTTTCAATATTTATACTTGCTGAGTTCTCTCTAGATACTGATGTAACACGGTTAACGCCAACAATTCCCTTTAAATTATCTTCAATTTTAAGTACAATACCTTCTTCCATTTCTTCCGGAGAAGCACCTGGGTATGTTAAATTTATTGAAATATTTTGTGAATCAGTTAACGGAAAAAAGGATGATTTCATGGACAAAGCTCCAGTCAATCCAAATCCAAAAAAAGCCAGTATAATTATATTTACGGCAACTGGAAATTTAATAAAATAGGATATTATTTTTTCCATTATTGTTTTTTATTTTTATTTGAAGTCTTAACAAGCATACCTACATGAGAACCAGGAACTGGTTTAGTTAAAAGGATAGTTCCATTTGCTAAACCTTTAACAATAACAGAATTTTCGTTTTCAAAAACTGGATTCACGTTTACTAAATCTAAAACGGAATCTTTAACAATATATAACTTAGAATTTTCAATTAATAGATTTCTTGAAACTTCAAATGCGTTTTCTTCATTTTTTGCTTGTAAGGCAATTTCAACATATTGACCCTCTTTTAAGTCTTTACCACTTACTTGTACAAAAGCTTTTATGGTTTGGTTAGAAGCTTCTACTTTACCATTAACTCTTATTACTTTACCTACCCAACTTTTAGTTTTTTCTAAATTGTATAAATTAACTTGTTTTCCAACTTGTAACATATCTCTGAATTCAGATTTAATAGAAACTCCGATTTCATAAACAGTTGGATCTATAAATTCACCTAATTTTTGTCCAACTCTTATTAATGTACCTGGATTCACTAAAGATTCAGTTAGTATTCCATAAAATGGAGCTCTTAAATTATATTTGTTAAATTTAACTTCTAAATTCTTTACATTATAGTAAGCTGTGTTTATACCACGACCAGAGATAAAGAATTTTTCTTTATCTGAAACTATTTCTGGTAGTTTTTGCAATGTTTTTTGAGCATCAAAACTTTGTAAGTAAGTTTGCCATTTGGTATATTCATTAGGGTAATCTAATCTAATATCTGGCATTATAGCTGTAATAGCGTTGAATAAATTACTTTTTTGTGCTTGTAAATTTGCATAAAATTCATCACTATTAATTTTTATAATTATTTCACCTTTGTTATAGGATGTTCCTTGTTTAAAATCTTTTGAAGTGATCTCTAAAACACCTTGAACTTCAGCATACAATTCAATTTTATTTTTAGCAACCAAATTACCGTTTGTAGTAATCACTAAAGGAATTGATGTATTGCTTACAGTTTCTGTAAAAACAGTCTTTACAATTTTCTCAGTTTTCGGTTTTGGTTTGTTTTTATTGTTAATTAAATATTTAGCAAAAAATATAGAGCCTCCTACAAGAATAATTG
>SDWL01000071.1 GCA_004195315.1 Lutibacter sp. | reverse complement strand
TTTTTTATTATACAGATATAATTAAATAAAAATATGAGATACAAAAAAATCCCTTCGTCATTATTTATAAAAAACAGAAAAAATTTTTCAGCTAAAATGGAATCTAATTCCATAGCTATTTTAACTTCAAATGATGTAATGCCCAATAACGCTGATGATGTTATGGGGTTTACACAAAATAATGAATTATTTTATTTAAGTGGAATTGATCAGGAAGAATCTATTTTAATTTTATACCCAGATGCTGCTTTACCTGAAAATAGGGAAATCTTATTTGTAAAAGAAACAAGCGACCTCATAAAAATTTGGGAAGGCGAAAAATTAACTAAAGAACAAGCTTTTGAAGTTTCAGGAATTAAAAATGTAAAATGGCTTCAGGATTTTGAACTTACATTGCAATATATGGCATTTGATGCTGACACTTTTTATTTAGGCCATAATGAACATAAAAAAACATTAACCTCTGAAATGAATACGCAGCAAGATAGAATGATAGCTTGGTGCAAAGAAAAATACCCACTTCATAATTATAAAAGAGCAGCCAAATTTTCGCGTGAATTACGTCAAATAAAATCTGAGGAGGAAATAGCCTTAATGCAGCAAGCTGCTGACATTAGTGTTGGTAGTTTTAAGCGAGTTTTAAAGGCTGTAAAACCTGGAATGAAGGAATATGAGTTAGAAGCAGAGTTAACATATGAATTAATTAAAAAAGGAGGGAAGCGACATGCCTTTATGCCAATTGTAGCTTCAGGAGGTAATGCTTGTGCCTTGCATTACAATACAAATGATGCTGTTTGTAAAGATGGAAATATGATATTAATGGATTTTGGAGTTTGTTATGCGAATTATAATTCTGATACAACTCGATGTTTTCCAGTAAACGGAAAATTTTCCGAAAGGCAAAAGGAAGTGTATAGTGCTGTTTTACATTGTTTAAAAGAAGGTTCAAAATTATTAGTTGCAGGAGCTGTTTCAGCAACTTATGAAAAAGAAATGGCAGTTTTAGTTGAAGAACAATTAATAAAATTAGGATTATTAAATTCCGAAGATGTAAAAAATCAAGACACTGATAAACCTTTGTATAAAAAATATTTTATGCACGGAACAGCGCACCATATTGGATTAGATGTTCACGATGTTGGATTATATACAAGACAATTTGAAGCTGGAATGGTATTAACTTGTGAACCTGGGATTTATATTCCTGAGGAAGGAATTGGTTGCCGTTTGGAAAATGATTATTTAATAACTGAAAACGGACCTAAAAATTTAACAGAAGCTATGCCAATAGAAATTGATGACATTGAAGCAATAATGAACTCTTAAAATTGAAAAAGTAAATTCAGGTAATTTTTTTTTATAAATATTTTATCTCAATAATATCTATTTTTTAAAATTAGAAATAAGAGATATTTATTTGGGAATTTATTTTTGAGTATCAAACACTTAATAAACATTGTTTTTATTGAAAAACAATGTTTATTAAGTGTTTTTTAAAAGATATGAAAAATTAATTTATCTTAAAATAAATCCATTTTTCATTGGGTCATTTGGGTCAATTATAAAAGTATGCATTCCAGTAATATAGGCAGATCCTTCTATTTGTGGAACTACAGCTGTAAATGGGCCATAATCTTCCTCAGAAATTATTGAACCAATAAAAACAGAATCTGTGATACTTTCAATGCTCATTTTTTTACCAAAATTAATTTCTTTTCTAGCCTTATGAATCGCCATTCTTCCTGAAACTCCTGACCCAGTTGGACACCTGTCTACTTCACCTTCTGCAAAAACACAAACATTTCTACTGTCATTTTCCTTATTGGTTGAATTACCAATAAAAATGGTTCCATATAAAAAACTTAAATCATTTTCGAATGGGTGTAAAATCGCTTTATCTTGTTCCATAACTGCATTTTTAATATCCATTCCTTTCGATATAATTGATCGATAGGAATTTGCACTTAAGTCAAAATCAAAATTATTTTTATTTAAATCTACATAAGCGTAAAAAGCACCACCATAAGCCAAATCGTAAGAAACAGATCCCAACCCTTTAACTTCAATAGTTCTGTCCAAACCAACCACGAAACTTGGCACACAATGAAAACGAACCCCAGTTACTTTTCCATTTTGAACATTTGTAAAAGAGGAAATTCTTCCACAAGGAGCATCAATTTTTAAAATATTATCACCTTCTTTTACTTCAATCCAATTCATTTCTATAGCTAAAGTTGAAAGGGCGATAATGGCATGACCACACATAGTAGAATATCCTTCATTATGTAAAAATATAACACCAAAATCTCCTTCATCGTCATTAGGAGGAACCAAAACACAACCGTACATATCAGCATGTCCACGTGGTTCAAACATAAGGGTAGTACGTAAATAGTCGTAATTATCTTTACAATAACGTCTGTATTCTAAAACCGAATTACCAATTAATTCTGGAAAACCACTTACAATTATGCGCAAAGGTTCGCCACCAGTATGCATATCAATTGTTTTAATTTGGAGCCAATCTTTATTTGGGATGAATTCTGTTTTATGCAGAATATTTTGGTATGTTTTACTCATTTTTAAATTTGTTATAATAATAAGTTGCTGCCGATAAATCTTCTAAAGCATGACCTACCGATTTAAAATATGTGATTTCTTTATTGTTTAATCTGCCTTGTTTTTTAGTTGAGCATAAATCAAATAAATCGGCTTTTATATCACTTTTTTTAATTGTTCCATTTTGAAGAGGAATAAGAATATCGCCATTTTCTTGTAAACATCCTTGAAATGTATCAACAAAAATTTGTGATTTTTTGATAGTTTCATCATCAGCCTCACGCATATCTTTTTTATATGAACCAACCAAATCTATATGTTGCCCTTTTTTTAAGTATTTACCCAAGACTAAGGGTGTTTTAGATAAAGTAGCACAAGAAATTATATCCACATTCGAAATGATTTCCTTAATAGATTCTACAGGGTTAATTGTGAAATTTTCATTTACAAGTTGATCACAAACTAGTTTGGCCTTCTCAGGATTTCGCCCCCAAACATATACCTCTTTTATTGGTCGAACACTTGCATGTGCCTTAATTAAATTTACAGATAATGCTCCTGTTCCAATCATAAGCATAGAAGATGCATCTTTTTTAGATAAAAATGATGATGCCATCGCAGAAGTGGCTGCCGTACGTTTTGCTGTTAAAGATTTTGCTGCTAATATAGCTTTTACCATTCCTTTGTGTGCATCTAAATAGATATAAGTTCCTTGAATAGATGGTAAATCAAATTTTGCGTTGTTAGGACTTACAGTTACAATTTTTACTCCAGCTTCTTTGCTTGGATTCCAAGCGGGCATTAAAAGTAAAGTAGATGCAATACCTTCTTCAGGGTTCTTAAAATCATGATGATGGCGTAAGGGAACTTCTATAGAAGAAGATTTAAAAGCATCATTTATAACTGAAATTAACTCATTAAATTGAGTGTTTTTATTTATAAAATCATCATCAATTAGTGCAATATCTTTCATTAAATCTGTATGTTTTGTTAAATGTAACGAATAATAAATGTTTATCTATATTTAGCCTTATTTTTGGTAAAATAACATAAAAGGTAGCTAAAAAAGTATACTGAATTAGTTTAATCAACAGCTATCTTTAATAAATATATAAATTTAAATTATTATGAAATTTTTTAAACCCCTTATTTTCTTTGTAGTAGTTAGTTTGTCAATTATTAGTTGTAGAGTTAAGCTAGAACCTATAGAAATTTTATCGTTTGAGCAAAAATTAGAGAGGCTTTTTCCCAATGCTGAAATAACAAAAATGCAAGTGAATGATCACTTTAAAAAAGCGTTTCAAATAGTCTTAAATCAACCCTTGGATCATAATAATCCTTCCGCTGGAACATTTAAGCATTATGTGTATTTGTCGCATATTGATGTTAACAAACCAATGGTTTTAATTACTGAGGGTTATAATGCAAATCCTAGTACTTATGAGTTAAGTAAAATATTTAAAGGGAATCAGGTTCAGGTTGAATATCGTTTTTATGGAAAATCTCGCCCAGATTTAATTCCTTGGCAATATTTAAAAAATGATCAGGCAGTTGAAGATTATCATCAATTGGTCACAAAATTAAAAACATTGTATTCAAATAAATGGATTTCAACAGGAATTAGTAAAGGTGGAGAAACCGTATTAATTTACAAATCTAAATATCCGTATGATGTAGCTGTCGCGGTTCCTTATGTTGCGCCATTGATAGATACACAGGAAGATATAAGAACTCAAAACCATATCAATACCATTGGAAGTGATGAATGCAGAACCAAAATCACCAAGTTTCAACAATTGGTTTTAGAAAATAGAGAAGCTGTTTTAAACGAGATTGCTATCTATGCTGAAGAAAAGAAAATGACTTTCACAGAACTTAGTATAGATGAAGCTATGGAATATGCCGTTTTGGAATTTCCTTTTTCTTTTTGGCAATGGGGAGGAAATTGTGATGCAATTCCTACAGAAAATGCAACAGTAAAAGAACTTTTTGAAACTATAAATACTATTGTTGGGATTAGTTTTTATAATGATAAAACGTATCAAGATTTATTGCCTTCTTATTATCAACATATGACAGAATTAGGTTATTATGGTTTTGATACATCATCTATTAAAGATTTAATTAAAGTGGTTCATAAACCTACAAATTTACGTTTTGCACCAAAAAATGTGGACTTAACTTTTGATGCAAATTACATAAAAGAAGTTCGTAATTATGCAGAAAATAAAGGAAATAAAATTCTATATATTTATGGAGAATATGATACTTGGGGAGCTTGCGCACCAAATCCTAAACCTCATGTAAATGCTCTTAAAATGGTTTTAAAAGAAGGGTCTCATAAAACAAGAATTAAAGATTTTTCTTTTGAAGATAAACAATTAATTTATGATAAACTACAGCAGTGGTTGGGCTATAGTGTTGCCATTTATCCACTTGAAAGCAATTAAATTTTAAAATTAAATTAACCACTAACTATTTTTTGCTGACTTTTATGAAAAGCATCTGCTTGCATTTGTAAAATTTCTCGTGCTTTTTGTTTTTTATAATTGTATAATTCTTCTTCCTTAGAAAGTTCACTATAAATTACTTCGTTTAATTTGGTGTCTGCAGAAACTACTTTATTGCGTTGATTTTCTTTTTGAGATACCCAGCTTTTAACGGCGTTTTCAATATCTTGAAGTTTATAATCGTATTCACCTTTTGGGGCAATTAATTTTGAAAAAATTGGTGAAGTTTCTATAGCAAGAAACAAAAGAAAAATAAAAAATGATGGCAACCAAGGCAATTCTTGTAAAGCATTAATACGTGCCATTAATCCATCAAAACCATCAATTATTGGTTGCGTGGTTGTAACTTGTTTGGTTTGCTCATTTGATAATGCTAATATTTGAGCTTCCTTATCAGTTATTTTTGCTCTATTATCAAGTTTTAATTGTTTCAGTTCTGCTAAAGCAGCATCGTGTTTTTCTCTTTTCTCCTTGTATACTGGTCCTTTACCTAAAAGCTTTGTTCCAGCCGTTCCTTCAGCCTCTGAAATGTAAGTATCGTATAGTGTATTTGTTTCAGTTTCTTTAGTTTCAATTTCTTGTTTTAATTGTGCTATTTCAGATTGAATTGTTGTAATCTCTGGTGTAAATTGATTGGCAATTTGCTCTTTATTTGCTAATGTTAAATCATTTTTTTGTGTTAGTAAAACCTGATTGATTTCTTTTTCAAAAATTTTCATTTCTAAGGGTTTAGAAATCACTACAGCTATGATAATAGCCAATATAATTCTAGGTGTTGCTTGTGAAATTTCCTTCCACTTATTGTCATGCTTTTTAATGGTTGAAACAATAAACCGATCTAAGTTAAAAATAAGTAATCCCCAAACTAAACCAAAGAATGTGGCAGCAAAATAATTATCAAATACTGTGTATAAGGCATATCTTGCAGCAATAAACGCCATAACAGCAGTAAAAAATACGGTTCCTCCAATTCCTGTAAATTTGGTTTGTTCAGATTTTGAACTGTTATTTAAAATGTCGGTATCTGCACCAGAGCACATCCAAAAGAATCATTTAAGCATAACATAGTAGTTTGTTATGCAAATAACGTAGATTTTATTAAAATAGTATCTTAGAAAAGTGTTAAAATACTGAAAAGGTTAATTATTAAACCTTAATTGTTGTTAATTATTGCGTTAGGGATAGAAGTGATATCCTTTTTGATTACGGAGCGAAGCAGAAGTAATAAAAAAGATTAAACGAATAGCCCGACTTGAAAGGTAACGCCAATAAATTTGGATTAATGGGTGAGGTTGTGATTGCTGTTAATTAAATGTACTTTTGCGATTCAAAAAAAGATAGATGAGTATTTTAAATAAATTACAAGAACGTAGTGGTTCTAAATGTGAATTATGTGCTTCTGATGAAAATTTAAGTATATACAAATTGCCTCCAGCGCCAGTTGGAACTGTAGATGATAGTGTTTTGGCATGTGCAACGTGTATTGACCAAATTGAAAATCCGGATAATGTGGTTGCTAATCATTGGCGTTGTTTAAATGATAGTATGTGGAGTGAAGTTGCTGCTGTTCAGGTGGTTGCTTGGAGAATGTTAACACGTTTACGTGCGGAAGGTTGGCCACAAGATTTATTGGATATGCTGTATTTAGATGAGGAGAATTTAAAATGGGCTAAAGCTACAGGTGAAGGTGTTGAAGATGAACAAAAAGTAATTCATAGAGATGTAAATGGTGTGATTTTACAAGCTGGAGATTCTGTGGTTTTGATTAAAGATTTAAAAGTAAAAGGATCTAGTTTGGTTGCAAAACAAGGAACTGCTGTTAGAAGAATTTCGTTAGATCATGAAAATGAAAAGTTTATTGAAGGAAAGGTTGGACCGACTCAAATTGTTATTATTACAGATTATGTTAAGAAAATGTAAGAGTTTAACTCTTGATTATATATAAATGAAAAGCCTGCAATTTAAAATTGCAGGCTTTTTTATGAATTTATCAGATTCTGAAACAAGTTTAGAATAATAAGTTTTACTTACTCATTTCAACAAAATACTTGTAAAATAATGGAATGGTTTCAATTCCTTTTAAGTAATTGAAAATACCAAAATGCTCATTTGGTGAGTGAATAGCGTCGCTGTCTAATCCAAAGCCCATTAAAATAGTTTTACTTTTTAATTCTTTTTCAAATAAAGCTACAATTGGTATACTTCCACCCGAACGTTGCGGTATTGCAGGAATTCCGAATGTTTCAGTATATGCTTTGTTTGCTGCTTTGTATCCAATATTATCTGTAGGTGTAACATAACCTTGACCGCCATGATGTGGTGTAACTTTTACTTTTACAGATTTTGGCGCAATACTTTCAAAATGTTTTGTAAATAATTCTGTAATATTTTGCCACTCTTGGTTTGGAACTAAACGCATAGAAATTTTAGCATAGGCTTTACTAGCAATTACAGTTTTGGCACCTTCACCAGTATAACCTCCCCATATTCCGTTCACATCTAAAGTTGGTCTTATAGAGTTTCGTTCGTTAGTTGTATAACCCGTTTCACCATAAACATCGCCTATATCTAAAGCATCTTTATAAGCATCTAATGAGAAAGGTGCTTTTGCCATTTCAGCTCTTTCATCTAAAGATAATTCTTCAACACCATCGTAAAAACCTGGGATTGTAATATGATTGTTAGAATCATGTAATGATGCAATCATTTTAGTTAATACATTAATTGGGTTTGCCACAGCACCACCATATAATCCTGAGTGCAAGTCTCTGTTTGGTCCTGTTACTTCAACTTCAACATAACTTAAGCCACGTAAACCTGTAGTTATTGATGGTTGTGTGTTAGAAATCATACCAGTATCTGAAATTAAAATAACATCATTAGCTAATTTCTGTTGGTTGCGTTCTACAAACCAAGCTAAACTAGAAGAGCCAATTTCTTCTTCCCCTTCAACCATAAATTTTACGTTGCAAGGCAATTTTCCATTTTCAGTCATGTATTCCAATGCTTTTACATGCATATATAATTGTCCTTTATCATCACTGGCACCACGTGCAAAAATAGCACCATCTGGGTGCAATTCAGTTTTTTTAATTACTGGTTCAAAAGGTGGTGAGTCCCAAAGTTCAATTGGATCTGCAGGTTGAACATCATAATGACCATACACAAGTACTGTTGGTAAATTTTTGTCAATTATTTTTTCTCCATAAACAATTGGGTAACCAGGAGTTTCACATATTTCTACAGTGTCACATCCTGCTTTTTCAAGCGCGCTTTTAACAGCTTCAGCGGTGTTAATAACATCTTGACTATAAGCTGAATCTGCGCTAATTGAAGGGACTTTCAGCAGTTCAATAAGCTCATTGATAAATCGATCTTTATGTTGACTAACATATGATTTAATATCTGTCTCTTATACACATCT
>SDWL01000453.1 GCA_004195315.1 Lutibacter sp. | reverse complement strand
AGATGTGTATAAGAGACAGGATTTGTTGCGTTAAGTTATTGAGTACAGCTTTTTTTGCAATTTATTGTAGCTAACGAGTTTGTATAAGATTTGTGCGACTTAAAAATCGAAGATTTTTCGGACGAAGCAAATCGGTTTATTAAAATGTTTGTTGTTTCAATTTTAATTTAAAATTAAGCATAAATTTTATACGGTGTTACAATTTTTGGCTTTTTATCAGATTGGTTTTCATTCCGATAATCAAATCCGTTGTGATTGGAAAAATCAGATTGTTTTCAGTTTGGTTACAAATATTCAAATTTAGATTTCATTCCTCATATTTCTCCGCTGAATTGCTCAAATCAATCCGTTTTATTGCTCAAAATCCGTTATGATTGGAATTCTATCCGTTTCAACTTTCAATCCCGCAAAGTTGCTCAAAATCGTACCGATTCAATTCTCAATCCGATAGAGTAGGAGATAATCAGCAATTATTCAGTTTTCTCAATTTTTCACGTTTCAATATTCAAATCCGACAACTCAATAGTCTGACTTGTTTTATTAATCTTAAAAGCTAAATTGTGGATTTCAGACCTGAAATCCGCCATTAATTGTAACGGTTTAGTACAAGGAAAGTTGCGATTGGTAAATCGTAATTTTCCGTTGTTTGTTCTTTAGTTTATTTGTTTGTCGGATTGTTCTAATCATTTGTATTTAGCAATTTTTTTTGTGCATTGTTAGCAGCAGGGTTTTATTCTCATTGTTCATTTCTCAATTAACTTGATGAAAATTGTCATTATATGCACATTCAATATTCTGACCGCTAATTCCTTCATTTAAATCTCCTATTTTTATTTTAATATTTTTCTCAGAATTTTCAGTAAATTTATGACTAGTCTTTGTAAATAATAGGATGATATATTTTTATAAATTGTTCAACATCATTTTTAGAAAGTTGATTAGGGTACGACATCAGCATTAATTGTAAAGGTGATTGACTTTCATTCAAAGGTGGTATTTCATAATAATGTTGATTAAGTTTAAATCCAATTTTTTCGTAAAATTTTATTCTCCTTTGGTTGATGGTGGAATTAGGTAATTCAACCTCCAACAGAATAGGTTTGTCATTACTAACCATAAACTTTTCAAGAATTAACTTTCCGAACCCCTTGTTTCTATGTTGTTTAGATGTTGCAAAATAATCTATGTATCTATATGTCTCAAAATCCCACCAAAGGAGAAACCCTATCAATTGTTTTTCATCAATCGTGATGTCAAAATGATAATTTGGTATTTTCATCACCCAGAACTGGGCATCCAATAATCTACGCTCTTCCAAAGGAAAGGCATCCTCGTAGAGTTTCCAAGCTTTCTGGAAATAGTTATCTGTAATATTTTTAAGTCTTGTTTGTTCCATTTTATGACTTGCTGCTAACGGTTTAGAGCATGAAAAGTTGCGGGTTTGAAAACGCAATTTTCCACTGTTTAAATTCTGTCTCTTATACACATCT
>SDWL01000070.1 GCA_004195315.1 Lutibacter sp. | reverse complement strand
AAAAAGACCAAGAAAAAATTAAGATTATTTTTGATACTAGTAATGAGATTTATGGTAGTTATCGAATCCAAAAAAAGTTAGAACGAGAAGGAGTATTTTACTCTCGTTCATATATTTGGGTACTTATGAAAGAAATGGGGTTGAAAAGTGTGCTAAAGAGAAAATTTACAGTCACAACAGATTCGAAACATTCATTTAAAATAGCAAACAATGTTTTGAATAGAAATTTTAAGAGCCTTAGATTAGGAGAAAAATGGGTTTCTGATATTACATACATTCGTGTTAATGATAACTGGAATTATTTAACAACTGTAATGGATCTTGCTGATAGAAAAATTGTAGGTTGGTCTTTAAGTGAAGATATGACCACTCAGAACACTGTAAACAAAGCTTGGGTAAATGCACGTAATACCAGACCTATTAATAATAATTTTATTTTTCATTCAGATAGAGGTGTACAATATGCATCCAATAAAATGACTTCTATTTTTTATTTCAATAGAAAAATAACTCCTTCAATGAGTAGAAAAGGAAATTGTTGGGATAATGCAGTAGCTGAGAGTTTTTTTAAAACTATTAAATATGAGTGGTTATACCGATTTAAGTATACATCTTACTTGCAATTGAGTCTGTCTATACATAAATATATTAAGTGGTATAATACAGAAAGATTACATTCTAGTTTAGGGTATCTTACTCCCCTTGAAATGGAACTGAAATTAAAAGGAGTAATCAAAATCGTAGCCTAAAAAAAATAGTCCCAAATTTAATAGGTAGTCCATAACGCCAAATACCAATCTAGTATTCTTTATTATTTTGTTATAGAAATCTACTAACTAAAAAAATTAAAACGATGAAAAAAACTTTTTTCCTCCTTTTTTTTGCGTTAACTAGTATAAGTTATTCACAAGAAAAAACAACTTTACACATTGATGAGAACCTACCAGAAAACACAAAACGTGTTAGGAGAGGAATTACAATTAGGGATTATGAAACTATTCGTTTATCTTCAGGAATTTCAACGGCTTCTTCAAGTTTTAAAGATAAAGCTTATGCTGAAAATGGTAGTTATTTTGAACTTTCTGGAGCTTATTATTTTTCAAAATTTGGTTTTGGTGCAGCTATAGGGCAATACACAAATTCAACCGATGCTAATTTAGAACGTTTAACAAAATCACTTAGTTTTTCAACTGAAAATACTACTGAAGATTGGAAAGTAACCTATTATGGTTTTGGTCCTGAATACACAACTTCATTTAATAAAATTCAAGCATCATTGTTCCTTAGAACAGGAATACTATCTATTAAACCTATTTCTTTAAATAGTAGCTATACTGAAAATACTGATGTTGCTTTTCCAATTTACGAGGCATCTACAAATGAAACCTCTAACATTTCGTATGTTTCAACAGCTATTAAATTAGGATATAATTTTAGCAATAATTTTAGTGTATTTGCAACTGTAGATTATATGTCTGCACTTTCAAATGAATTTACTATTACCGAAAAAACAATTACAGACACCAACAGAAATGGTATAATTGATTTGGAAGATTTTTTAAAATTAGATGCTGCATCCATAACTTTTGATGAAACTGAAACAACCATAAAGCCACAAACTACAAATTTTGGTGTTGGTTTAAGTTATACTTTTAGTACTAAAAAAGACGGCGTTGGTGGTCAAACTCACGGACAGCACAACAGAGGTCAAGCGCAAGATCACAACGGAAGTAGAAGTAACACTACTGCTTCAAAAGCTCAAGATCATAACGGAAGCAGAAGTAATACAACTTCTTCTAAAACCGAACCAAATTCTAATGGTAATAATAACAGTGACACCAAAGTAAAAAGAAAACGACCTGGTAGAACAACTTATAGTAATATTACTTTAGAAAGAAATCAAATTAATGAAGACGGAACCACAAGTGGTAAAAATCCATTGTATGTTGGAAAAGAACGAGTATCAATTGCTTTAACAAATCCTTCAAAAGGGAAAGCTGATAAAAAAAATAAACAACGAAAACTAGTAAATATACTTCCTAAAAACAACAGAAATTTTAATACTGAAAATGAAATTAAAAAGTTTAGTTGGAAAGTTATTGGCGAACGAATTATGCAACCACAATACATCATTGAAATTACAAAAACAGGGAACAATCATAATCCAGAATGGGTACTAATTGCAAAATCTAACAAAACAACTCTAAGTTTAAATGAACTTTTTAAGCAAAATAGTTCTTCAACAAGAGTTAGCGAAAGATTGAGACATAAAGACAGAGCAGTATTTACAGATGGCAACTATCAATGGAAGGTTACTGAAACTACAACTGGCATTTATTCAAACCATACCTATTTTACAATGACACAATGTGAAATAGATTTCACTATTGCAAATGAAGAAATTGAATGTTTAGGTTACGAACAAGAAAACAGAAAATTTAAAATTTGTTTTAATGTAACTTATGCAAGTACTTCAGGAGATTTAACATTTGTAAATCCAGGTTCTGGATTATCAGTATATGACCAAACATACAATGCATTATCCTATACTTTGGTAAGTCCAAACCCAACACTTGTTACACAAATTGGAGCAACCACATCAACTGTGAGTTACTGCTTTGAAGTAACTGTTTCAGGTAGTGTAACTTCAATCGGTTTTGGATTACAAGGTGATGATTTAGACCCAAGTCCAATAACTTGTCAACCTGGTGTTAGTCAACTTTTTGATGAATTACCAAGTTGTTTATGTGATGAGTGTGAAGATATTGAAGTCTCTTTTGATGATTTTAATATTTCATTAAATGGAGGAACTGGAAATCAATTCAACTTTAACGGAAACATCAATGTAAATGTTCCAATTTATGGAATGGAATTTCAAATACAATCATACGCTTATTCTGCTGCTCCATCGGCTTGTTCAGAAGGTGTTAGTAGTGTTGAAGAATCTGGTATGATTTTAATGCCTGGAACTTCAATAAATGGCTCAACAGCATTACAACTGTTTAATGAAACTTCTTCTGGAAGTCCAAGTTCAAATGATAATGCTACAAAAGATATAAAATACACGAGTAATTCGCCATTAACAGGCCCAATTCCAGTCAATTTAACTATTGGCTTACCAGGCCCACTCACTGGTCTCGATCCAAGTTGTTGTATTATTGATTACACAGTCTGTATTAAAGTAAAAGTATTTTATGAAGAAGGTAATTGTAAATCGTGTGTATTTACACAATGCTTTGAATTTAATAACCAATAAAAATTACTATCATGAAAAATAAAATATATACATTCAAAACATATATGTTGTTAGTAATTTTTATGGCAACTTCAATAGGATATTCACAAATAGTTGTAAATTCAACACCAAATACTGCTACTTGTAGTTTGAGCGGAAACACTATAACTGCATCAGTACCAACTGAAGCGTTAACAGGTGATAATATTGCATTAAACATTACCTTACCGGGAAGTTATGATGCGGGCTGTGTTAAAACAGTAACCATAACTAAATCTTCAAATTTAGTATTTCAAAGTTCAGGAGCAATTCCTTTTGCTGATATGGGCGGTGGAACCTACCAAAATACAGCTCCTCCAGCATTAGCAGGTAATGACGGACAAAATTTTAATGTATTTTTTAAGTTTCCAAATTATACAACTTGCAATGGTGCTGTTGGAACATTTGATGTTACTATATCATTAGATTGCGCTGGAGTAATAACTACTTGTACAACTTCAGTAAGTGTAATTGCAAGAGCCGATAACTATTGGTCTATTTCTAAAGAATTTTATACGGGAGATTTAACCTGTGGGACTTCAAAATGGAGAATTAAATTAACTCATAACAATCCAAACGGTCCAGGTTTAGGAACCTATAAAATTGTTGGTACTTTCTCTGAAAGTGTGCTAGTTACTGTACCTGTTGTAAGTGGAAGTTTATATAGTGTAAATATTTCTACAACTTCAAATGGTTCGTATACATATTATGCCACCTTGCAAAATTGTTCGCCAGATGGAACTACCATCACTAATATTGTAGATTATAATTTTACTTTGGGTGATGGAACTTGTGATACCATGGTTGGTTCAGTTTCTGCAACTTCACCTCCATTGGCAAGTCCAAACGCTTCTATTTCATTTACAAAATGGGTTTCTAACAGTTATTATACCAATTTAACACCTGGCTGTGATGCGAGATATTATATAACCGTTTGTAACAATGGAAATGTGCCTTGGACAGATTTAGTAATAACTGACAATCTAAATATTCCAGGTATTACCATTACCAATATTTCTTTACCTGGTGGTTGGACATCAAGTCCAACAATACCTCCATATCCACCAACTACATATACATTTTCTGCAGCTCCTGGGTTTGTATTAAATCCAAGCGATTGCCAAACTATTTATATAGATTTTCAAATAGATGGTGGAGCAACTATTGGTAGTACAATTTCAAATACTGCAAATTTAAGCTATGTTGCATCTGGTTCAGGTGGTGCTCCAGGAGGACCTCCAATTGATCCTTGCCCATTAATTAGTTGCCCAACGTTGGATACAACAATACAAAATACTGATTCAACAGTTAATTTTATAGTTGAGGCGCCAAAAGCAATTCCATCAATAAAAAAATGCATTTTAGATCCTCCAAATGCTTTAATCCCTCCTATTTATCAAATTGGAAATACTATTAAATATAGTATTATGGTAGGAAACTCTGGATCAGGAGATTTAAATACAACTATTACTGATGCACTAGGATCACCTCAAAATTTAGAAATAAACCCTAGTTCTATCACTTATAATTATTATGCTGATCAAAATGCTGGCTATAAAAATAGTTGCAACCCTTCTTTTGGTTCTTCAATACCACCACCGTTTTCAGTTGTGGCAAATACAGTTGATTTACAAAATCCAACTTGGGCTATTACAAGTATGCCTGGGATTTGTGACTGGAATAGATCCAATTTTTTAATTATCACTTTTGAAGCTGAAATATTACCACAACTCTCAGGCTCAAAAACAAATACAGCAACGGTTCCTTATGGAGCTGGTACTTTAAGCAGTTCAGTAAATTACAGTATTGATCAAGTTGGAATATTAGCAATTCATAAAGAAGCTGATGCTGAAATTGTTGAAAACGGACAATCATTCAACTATACTATTACGGTTTCAAATAACGGAAGTGTACCGTTAGACAATATTGTAATTACAGACATGCTTCCTGATTGTGTTTCAATAAATGGACAAATTAGAATTGAAGACGATCTTGCAAATCCAATTACAAGCAGTTCTTCTGGAAATGTAATTATTACTGTTGATCCTTCAACACAACTTCTCCCAGGGGATAATTTTATAATTACCATTCCAGTAGTTAAATCTGGTGGCGGAAATTGTTGTAATGAAAGTGTTTCTGTAACTGCTGAAATGACTACAACTAGTGTTGAGTTAACTGCAAACTTCGGAAATGAAGAAGCTCCTGCAGCTTGTGTAAGCGGAACTGAATGTTGTGATATTGAAAATTTTGATGCTTCAATTAAAGAAAATAACGGAAGCTTTAATGTTACCATTAACGGAGGAAGCGTTCCAATACAAGAAGTAGAAATTTCAATGATTGATTATCACGTTGAATACTCTAACGAGGATTGTAAACCTGATGATATGGGTAATTTTGGAACTTTATCTACTACCAATACAACGCTGGCCAATTTAATTTTAAACGCTGGAGACAATAATACAAGTAGCCTTACTTGGTTACCAGGTTCATCAGGAATTTTAAATAGTAATGTAAATTTAAATATTATTGACCCGCTTACTTTAAATTTAGATTGTTGTGATGTTACCTTCTCTTTCTGTTTAAAAGTTAGAGTGAAAGATGTGAATTGTAATGTTTGTGAAAAGATAATTTGTTATACATCAGATCAACAAACGGAACCTGAACCATGTGAAATAACTATTAAAGATATTGGTCAAGACAAAAAATATTGTCCAGGAGATAGTATCACTTTAAATTGGAGTGGATCTACTCCTTCAGGATTTGTAAATGTTTCATTATTTGATAATACAAACAATGTTGTTTATCAAGTTTTAGCAACGGGTATTCCTAATACAGGAGTATTTACGTACACAATTCCAGCAGGTATTCCTTGTGACCCACCAAGAACGTGGTCATTAATTGTAGAAGATTCTGAAAGTTTGTGTATGGGAAGAAGTAATACATTTACAATAGAATGTTGTCATAACGAACCTGATTGTGGTTGTGGCGAATGGCTTACAAATTATATAACTGTGAAAGGATTTATAAAACAAATTCCACAAGACCCGAAACTAAAAATAAATTTCCAGTCTAATTTTGGTAAGAATGTAAACTGTGGAAGTGAAATTAAATTAAAACCTTCTATGTATTATTCATTTACATCGCCAAATTATATTTGTAATCCTGAGAATTGTGATGTTAGTTATAAATGGGAAATAATAGGTCCAAGTGGTGTTATACAAGCCGGAATAGGAAAAACATTTAATTATAGTTTTAGCAACCCTGGAACGTATCAAGTTGTTTTCACGCCAATATGTGGTGGAAAACCTTGTGCCCCTTGTATAATTACTGTAATTATTGATAAATTTATTCAACATAACCCTGATCCTATTGGGTTGCCATATGACTTACCTACTACAGGTGACGTTTATAATCCGTGCACAGGTAAAACTTGGATGAATAAAAATTTGGGGGCAAGTCAAGTAGCAACTAGTAGTAATGATCCACTAGCTTATGGTGATCTATATCAATGGGGACGCTTGACAGATGGTCACGAAAAAAGAATTAGTAGTACTACTTCTACTATGAGTAATTCTGATGTTCCCGGGCACGGAGATTTTATTATCAATACTTTGTTAACTAATTTAGCAGGAGATTGGCGCCAACCAAAGAACGATAATTTATGGCAAGGTGTAACAAGTACGAACAATCCTTGCCCAAATGGTTATAGAGTTCCTACATATTCCGAGCTAGAAGCAGAGCGGTTATGCTGGAAGTCTAATGGTGCTGACGGCGCGTTTGCTTCGCCTTTAAAATGGACTATTGCTGGTTTTCGCCATTACAACCAAATTAGTGGAATTATTTATGGAGCAGGATCAATAGGAAAATATTGGACTAATCAAACAAATGGATACAAATCACAGTTCCTTACAATCTTTCCGGGAAATGCTTTCCTAACTCAGCCTTTAGAGCGAGGTGCTGGCGCTTCTGTGAGGTGTATTAAAAACTAATTAAAATTATAAAATATTCACTTAAAAAGAGTCGAGAAAAACCTCGACTCTTTTTTTGTTTTAGCTTAATTTAGCACACTTAAAAACAAACTATGAATTTCCAAATTACATTCAATACAAAATGGTCAGATTTTGACCCAAACCGTCATATGCGTCATACAGCTTATAATGATTATGCTGCTGAAGTTAGAGTGCGATTTTTTCAAGAACACGGTTTATCTATCAATGAATTTGCAAAACTCAATATTGGTCCCATTTTATTTAAAGAAGAAACTTCCTTTTTAAAAGAAATTCATATTGGGGAAAATATTACCGTAAAAATGGAATTGGAAGGTGTTTCAAAAGGAATTGAGCGCTGGCGCTTTAAACATCAACTATTTAATGAAAAAGGAGAACTTTCAGCAGAAATAAAAGTATATGGAGCTTGGATAGATTTGATAAAAAGAAAATTAACGGCACCTCCAAAAAAGTTTGAAACTATTTTTGAAACATTACCAAAATCTGCTAATTTTATAGAAATACCTTTAAAAAGTGAAAAATAGAAAATCCATTTACGCTATTATTGCAGCATTTTTTGCGTTGGTTTTTTTTATGTATGACAATTATTATTTTGAAGAAATTTCTGAAGTAACTAACAGTAAAAAAACTTCCACATTTAATTTTCTTCCAACATCAACAACAGGTCAAATTGTTAAGCACAATTATTATACGCTTTCTTATCATGAAAAATACGAACAAGCTGAATGGGTTGCTTATGAATTAAAGAAAAATCACATCTCAAAAAACAATTTTAAACGACCATATTTTGAAATAGATCCAAAAGTAAAAACTAAAAGCGCTCATTACAAAAACTATAAAAATTCTAATTATGATAAAGGTCACCTGTGTCCTGCTGGTGATCGTAAATTTTCTAAAGAAGCGTTTAATGAAACTTTTTTAACTTCAAATATTACACCTCAAAATCATGAATTTAATAGTGGTATTTGGAATAGATTAGAACAAAAAACACGTTATTGGGCTACTAAATACGAACATTTATATATAATTACTGGCGGTGTTTTAACTAATAATTTAAAACAATTGGTAGTGAAAAAGTAGCTGTACCTAAGTACTTTTACAAAATTATTTTAGACAATACCGATCCTGAAATAAAAGCAATTGCTTTTTTAATTCCTCATCAGGAAACCGAAAAAGGGTTGTATTCATTTGTTACAAGCATTGATGAAATTGAAAAATTAACAACTATTGATTTTTTTTCAGAATTACCAGACAATATAGAAACTTCACTAGAGAAAAATAGCAGTTATAC
>SDWL01000069.1 GCA_004195315.1 Lutibacter sp. | reverse complement strand
ACAATTTAGAGGTGTTAGAAATGTAGAGTTCTTTCTCTTTAGACTAACAAATATTTTTGCGTAAAACTAAAATCCCACAACTTTTGGACTTGATCCCTTGATCCTTGATCCCCTAAAATGTACCTTTTAAAAACAAAAAATCCGTAACTAGTTGGTTTACAACGTTGTTACGGATGTTTTTTGTGGTACCTCCAGGAATCGAACCAGGGACACAAGGATTTTCAGTCCTTTGCTCTACCAACTGAGCTAAGGTACCATTGCCTTAGCGGATGCAAATATATAAGTATTTTTTATACTAATCAAAACAATTTTTAAAAAATCTATTGTATTTTTGAACTCATTAATAAATATAGATGAATTTAATTATAGATGTTGGTAACACAAGAATTAAACTAGCTGTTTTTAATAATAGTAAAATAATTCATAATGAAAGCATTACCCACGAAAATTTAGAAACTAAAACAATACAATTTATAAATAAATATAAATGTGTCTATGCAATAATATCTTCTGTTGGTTCAATAAAAAAATCTCAAATTGTTGAAATTAGTTCTAAAATAAACTTAATTGAGTTAAATTCTACTACAAAAATTCCATTTATAAACAACTATTCAACTCCAAAAACGTTAGGAGTAGATAGAATTGCGCTAGTTGCTTCAGCAATTTCAAAATTTCCAAAACAAAATGTACTTATTATTGATGCAGGAACTTGCATTACTTATGACTTTATTGATGATAAAGGTTGCTATTATGGAGGTGCAATTTCACCTGGTATAAATATGCGATACAAATCATTAAATATATTTACCAATAAGTTACCATTATTAAAGTTTGAATACACAAGTCAGTTAATTGGAAATTCAACAGAAACATGTATACATTCTGGAGTGATAAATGGAGTTATAAATGAAATTGATAGTTTTATAAATCAATATAGAGAAAAAAATAAAGATTTAACAGTAGTTTTAACAGGTGGAGATGCAAATTTCTTGTCAAATAGATTTAAAAATAGCATATTTGCCAATCCTAATTTTTTATTGGAAGGATTAAACGCAATTTTGAAATATAATTTATAATAAATGATAAGAAAAATAATAGTAGTAGTAATAACACTATTTGTTTCAGCTAGTATTTTTGCTCAAAAAAACAACACTTCAGCATATTCTTTTTTTGGTATTGGAGATAATAATAATTTAAATACAGTTGAGCAGCTTAGTATGGGTGGAATTGGAGTTGCTTTAAATGATGCATATCATTTAAATTTTTCGAATCCCGCTTCAGTGGCTTCTCTATCATTTACTACTTACACATTAGCAATTGAAAACAGAAACATTAATGTTCAAGATAGTGACAATAACCAAAGTGCAGCTTCAACATATCTTTCTTATTTGGCTTTTGGTGTGCCAATTGGTGAAAAAGGAGGATTGACCTTTGGATTGTTGCCAAATTCTTCAGTAGGTTATTCATTAGTGTCAAATGTTTTGGATACTGAAGATGTTTTAAATGAAGTGACATTATATAGTGGTGAAGGTGGTACAAATAAAGTTTTTTTGAACTTTGGTTACAAACCATTTAAAGGAGTTAGTGTTGGTTTGCAAGGAAATTATATTTTTGGTAAAATTGAAAATAGTATAATTAACCAAACGGCAGATGCTCCATTAGCAACCAAATTTGAAACAGTTTCTAATGTAAAGGGATATTCTTTAAATATTGGTTTCCAATATGAAACAGATTTAAGTGATAAAGTAGATTTGAATTTAGGAGCTAGTTTTGATTTGAATAATACAATAGAAAATAAAGGAAATGAATATTTATATTCTGTATCTATAGGATCTTTTGAGTCACCAAGAGATACTATTTTAAGCAAAAACAGTATTGGTGAATTAATATCGCCTTTAAAAACAACTTTAGGAGCGGGTATTGGGCAAAAAAACAAATGGTTTGCAGGTGTAGACTATAGTTTTCAAGATGCATTAAAATTAGAAGGTAGTGTTTTTAACAGCTATTCTAAAATAGCTTATGATAATTATAGTAAAATAGCAATAGGTGGATTTTATACTCCTAAATTCAATTCTATTTCAAGTTATTGGGATAGAGTTACTTATAGAGCAGGGTTGAAATTTGAAAAGACAGGGTTATTGGTAGATGCAGCAGGAACTGGTAATGATTTTACTGCAATTGACGATTTTGGCATATCTTTTGGAGTAGGGTTACCATTGAGCCAACAATTATCAAATATAAATCTTGGATTTGAGTTTGGTAAAAGAGGAAATACGAACAATGGTTTAGTACAAGAAAATTATTTTAACTTTAGATTAAGCCTTTCGTTAAACGATAGATGGTTCAAAAAATTAGAAATATTTTAATTAAAAAGAATACAAAGATGAGAAAAGCAACACCAATTTTAGCTTTATTAATTTTTACACTAACAGCTACAGTATCTTTTTCACAAGCTGACGCTGATTGTAGTATAAAATATAATCTTTTTAAAGGTGATTATCAAGCAAAAAAATATGATTTAGCTTATGAAAACTGGATGTGGACAATGGATAATTGTCCAACACTTTCAGTGAACATATATAAATACGGTATTAAAATTGCAGAGCAAAGGTTAGAAAACGCTTCTGCAGCAGAAAAATCTGCGGCAGCTAATTTGGTGATGAGAGTTTATAACCAAAGGTTAGAACATTATCCAAAAGATTTTGCTGATATATATGATAAGATTGCGACCTTTAAAGCAGAGCAAGGTGAATCAGAAGATGAGGTGTATACTTGGTTAGAAAAAGCTTTTAAAGAGGATCCAACTGAAATGGGTTCTAAAAATATTTATAAGTATTTTGATATTATTTTAAATAAAAATAAAGATACAAACCCGCAAGTTGTATTTGACACTTATGATCAAGTTGGAGATGGTGTTGAAGTTAAAAGAGAAGCATACTCTAAAAAAATTGATGTTATAAATGCTAAAGACTCTACAACGTTAAGCGCTAAGGATAAAAAGAAAAGAAGAATATACCAGCAAATTTTAACCAATTTATCAATAGTTGAAGGAGGTTTGGATGCGAAAATATCTGAAATTTCTACTTGTGAGAATTTAATTCCTTTAAATAAAAAATATTTTGAAGAAAAGAAAAATGATCCAGTTTGGTTAAAAAGAGCGGTATCAAGAATGTATAATAAAGAATGTACAGACGACCCTTTTTATGATACGTTAGTTGAAGCTTACGTTCATGCTGATCCTTCACCGCAAGCATCTGTATTTTATGCAGGTATATTATTGAAGAATGGAGAAACTAATAAAGCAATGGAATACTTTAAGAAAGCTGTTGATCAAGAAACAGATTCTTATAAAAAAGCAAAATATTTATTAACAGTTGGCCAAATTTTAAGTAAAAAAGGAAGAAAAAGTGAAGCCAGAACGTATGCTTATAGAGCTTTGAAAAATGCTCCTACAATGGGAAGAGCTTATTTGTTAGTTGCGGGTATGTATGCATCAAGTGCAAACTCTTGTGGAACAGATGTAGTTTCTAAAAGAATGGTATATGTAGCAGCATTAAATAAAGCAATTAAAGCAAAATCGGTAGATCCAAGTATTAGTAGATTAGCAAATAGATATATAAAATCTTATTCGGGTAACTTACCATCTAAAAAAGATTTATTTGTAGCTGGTATTGAAGCTGGAACAACTCATAAAATTAGTTGTTGGATTAATGAAACTGTTAGAGTTCAATCAAAAGATTAGATTTAAAACACTATAATTGATATATTTGTTGAATGACAAAATCAGTTGTAAATAAAATTAAAAGCATTGCCACTGTATTAATAGTAGCAATGCTTTTTTCATGTACAAACGATGCCAAAGTAGTGCGCGATTTTTTAGCAGATAAAAATTTACCCATAGGAGAGGCGCATAATATCAATCATATACATACAGACTCTGGTTGGGTAAATTTTAAAATACAAGCTTCGGTAATGTTAGATTTTAGTAATAGGGATTTACATCCGTATTCTGAGTTTCCAAAAGGAATTAAAATTACTTCAATTGAAAAGAATGGAGACTCCATAACTATTGAAGGTGATTATGCTAAAAGCTATAGTAAAACTGAAATTTCAGAAATTAAAAATAATGTTGTTATTTTTAATTATACCGATAAAAATAAACTAGTAACTGAACAGATTTTCTGGGATCAAAAATCACATTATTATTTTACGGAAAAGAAATTTACATTTTATACACTTACAGATACTATAAAAGGAACTGGTTTCGAAGCTTCTGAGGATCTGAAAAATTGGTGGGTGAAAAATCAAAGTGGAGTTATTAATATTAAAGAATAAACATGCGAAAATTTGGAAAAATATTTGAATTCGGTTATTTAATTATAGCAATTGTATTTATAGTTGAAACTTTTATGAATTGGAATACAAATAGAGAGAAAGCCTATTTATCATTGCTGTTTTCTATTGTTGCAATTTTCATGTACTTTTTTAGAAAACGTTTCAGGAAAAAATCAGAGAATAGAACTAAATAATATATGGAAATACAAATTGCATTTATACTAATTTCAATTTTACTCTCTGCCTTCTTCTCAGGGATGGAAATTGCGTATATTTCTGCAAATAAATTTCAAATAGAGCTAGAAAAAAAGAAAGACGGGATTATCTCAAAAATCTTAACAAGATTAACTTCTAAACCTTCAAAATTCATTACAACAATGTTAGTTGGTAATAATATTGCTTTGGTAGTTTATAGTTTTTTTATGGGAAGGGTAATAACTAGTTTGTTACCAATTTCTGAATTGAATGAATTTTCAGTTTTATTAATACAAACAGTAATTTCAACATTAATAATTTTGGTTACTGCTGAATTTTTGCCAAAAGCTATATTTAGAATTTATGCTAATGAAACACTATTAATTTTTGCGCCATTAGCCTATTTTTTTTATGTCATTTTCCATTTTATTTCAGAATTTATAACAATAATTTCTGATTTCTTTTTAAAAGTATTTTTTAATTCTTCAAAAGTTATAGAGCAAACCGAATTTAGCAAAGAAGAACTTGGTAATTATATTGCCAAACAATTAGAGAATGCGAAAAGTAGTGAGGATGTTGATTCTGAAATTCAAATTTTTCAAAATGCTTTAGAATTTGATACTGTAAAAGCACGTGAAATTATGATTCCACGTACAGAAATTATTGCTGTTGATATTAATGAAAGCATTCCAAATTTGAAAGCATTATTTATTAAAACAGGTTATTCTAAAATTTTAGTTTATAAAGATTTCTTAGATAATGTTTTGGGGTATGCAAATGCTTTTGAACTCTTTAAAAAGCCAAGTACAATAAAATCAATATTATTACCTGTTGTGTTTGTTCCGGAAAGTATGATGATTAATAACGTATTGAATGTTTTAATTAAAAAAAAGAAAAGCATTTCTGTTGTTTTAGATGAGTTTGGTGGAACTTCAGGTATTGTAACCATTGAAGATATTGTTGAAGAATTGTTTGGAGAAATAGTAGATGAACATGATACTGTTGAATTGTTGGAAAATAAAATTAATGATAGAGAATTTGAATTATCAGCGCGTTTAGAAGTTGATTATTTAAATGACACTTATGATTTGAATATTGAAGATAGTGAAGCTTATGAAACTTTGGGTGGTTTTATTGTACATCATAACGAAGACATTCCAAAACAAGATGAAATTATTGAAATTAACAATTTATATTTTAAAATATTAAAAGTAGATTCATCAAAAATTATTGAAGTTTATGTAAAAGTTTTAGATAAAGTAGTTTAATAGTAACCTTTACTAAAAATTACTTTCTTTTCCTATTAATTGTAGAGGTTTAACTTTCATAATTAAATACTAAATTGTATTTTCGCACACTGTAATAAAAGAAAAATAAAATGGCAATATTATCAAAAATCAGAGATCGTTCAATGTTCCTAATCCTAATTGTAGGTTTAGCACTATTTGCATTTGTTCTTGATCCAAGTTCAATTCAACAATTTTTTAGTTCAAATAAAGTCAATTCAGTAGGTCAAATTAACGGAGATGACATTGATAGAGACGAATTTGCACAACAAGTTGAAGCATATAAAACACAAAGTGGAGGGAGAGCAACTCAAATGCAATCTGTTAATGCTGTTTGGAATAGTATGGTTAGTGAAAAAGTGTTTCAAACTCAACTAGAAAAAGCGGGTATTGTTGTTGGTGAAAAAGATATTTGGGATGCCATGGTAGCATTGCCAGAAATTCAAAATTCACCATTATTCAAAAATGAAATTAATCTTTTTGATGAAGAAAAGCTGAAAGAATATATCGCCAATATGAAAGATGAAGCTGAAGCAGGTAATAAACAAGCTTGGATGAATTGGTTGGCTACTGAAAAAAGCATAAAGCAAAATTTAGAACGTCAAGCATACTCTTCATTAGTTTCAGTTGGTTTAGGGGCTTCTTTAGAAGAGGGTAAAAGAGATTATATGTTTGATAATACTAAAATGGATGCCAAATATGTTTTTGTGCCTTATAGCACTATCCCTGATAGTATAAGTCTTGTTTCAAAAGATGAAATTCAAAAATATGTTGAGGAAAATTCAAAAAGATTTAAGCCAGAAGCAACACGATCATTACAATATGTAAAATTTGATATTGTGCCATCTGAAACTGATGATGCTGCAGTTAAAAATGAAGTTGATAATCTTATTAATGATGTTGAAGAATCAAATTTTTCACTCAAAATTTTAGGTTTAAAGAGTGCTATTGATTATGATGAATTTTTTATTGAACATAAATCTGATTTATCTATAGATAACGGTTATAAATTTAAAAGTCAATTACCAGCAACTATTTCAGATGCCATTTTTGAGGCTTCTGTAGGTGATGTTATTGGCTCATATAAAGATAATGGTTATTATAAAATTTCTAAAATTGTTGAAATATTACAATTACCAGACTCAGTTAAATCTAGTCATATTATTGTTCCCTATTTAGGAACAACAAGATCTACTTCTGTCAAAACTAAAGCAGAAGCTAAAAAAACTATAGATAGTATTTTTACTTTGGTAAAGAATAATAAAACCAAATTTACTGAAATTGCAGATGTTATTAATTCTGATGGAACAAAAGGTAAAGGTGGAGATATTGGATGGGTTAGAAAGGACCAAGCTTTTTCAGCGGGCTTTGATAAAGATTTCGCAGATTTTATATATAAAAACAAAACAGGTAGTGTTAGTGTTGTTGAAACTGCATTTGGTTTTCATATTATTAGAATAGATGAACAAACAGCACCTGAAAAAGTTGTTAAATTAGTTACTTTTGCACGTTTAATTGAAGCTTCTGAAGAAACTGAAAATATAATTTTTGAACAAGCTGAAACATTAGCTTCTAATTTAGCAGATGGAAACAAATTAGAAGATTTAGCTAAAGAATCAACTTATAATATTCAGTCAGCTGTAAATTTAAAAGTATTATCAGAAAGTATACCTGGTATAAACAATCAACGTCAAATAGTTCAATGGGCTTTTGATCAAGAAAGAGAATTAAATGATTCTAAACGTTTTGATATAGATGTGCTTGGAAAAAGAGGTTATGCTGTGGTTTTATTAAACGGTAAAACTGAAAAGGACGAAATTGTTTTGAGTTCAGATATTTTATTAAATGTACGTCCGGAATTAACAAATAAGAAAAAAGCAGCTCTAATTAAAGAGACTATGAAAGGAGTTACTTTAGAGGAAATAGCTGAAAGCACTAATAGTACTGTTCGTTCAGCATCTTCAGTTACATTAGCAAGTCCGTTGCTTTCAGGAGTAGGAAATGAACCTAATATTGTTGGCGCAATGTCTACATTAAAATTAGATGAAGTTTCTGATAAAATTGAAGGAGAAAAAGGAGTGTTTGTTGTTATGGTTACCAAACGTGAAGCTTCTGCAGTATTAGAAAACTATGAAATTTTCCGTAATAAAATAGTAACGAAATTAAAAGGAAGAAATTACCAATTATATCAAGTGTTGCAAGATGCTTCAGATATAAAAGATAATAGAAGTTCATTCTATTAATAAAAGAATTTATTAAATATAATAGACCTGTTCAATTTATTGAGCAGGTTTTTTTATGCTTCAATTTTAAAAGTTTGTATTGATTTACTCAAAAATAGATTTTGTAGTAACTTGATTTTATTTGACATTTTAGGAAGTAGTAATATTTGTGTTGTGTTTTTGAATTAAACTAAGAATCTGATTTTGATATAATAAGTCATATAACTTACCGATAATAAATGAATTAACTAATAGTCATTACTTTAATATTTATTTTTTGGAGTAAAATAGCTTATGTTGAACTTGATTCATAAGGTATTCTCTTGGATACTTAAGAAATAATTTTAATCAGGTTACTTCGTTGCGATGTAAGTCTTTTATTCTTAGTGCTTTGTGTTGATCACAAGATCAAAATCAGGGTGATGGCAAGAAATGATTTTAGTGTTTTCAAAGATAAAATGGCTCAACACAAAAAGTTGTGGAGTAGTTTAAAATAATAGAACTTTGTTTTTAAAAAAAGATTTATGCCTACCTCTGATTTATTAGCCATTGTTAAGTT
>SDWL01000452.1 GCA_004195315.1 Lutibacter sp. | reverse complement strand
AGATGTGTATAAGAGACAGGTGATATATTGGCCTTATAATTTAATGCAAAAATAAAGAAGTAATTCCACTTCAGTTTCCTTGTTTTTTGAATATCTAATATATTTTTTTATTGTGCGTAAAATTTTACGAACACTTTTTTTTATAAAGTAGTATGTTTTTGTGTTTATCAAATCAAATTGTTCATCAATTTCAGTTTTAACACTTTGAATGTAGCCTTCTTCATTTGAGGATTCAAATAAAAGATAAGTAAGTAATTCTTTATTTTCTTTTTTAAATTTTGATAAGCGTAAACAAAGCTCAATCATTTCAGTGTTTGAGCAGTTATTTAATTCTGTTTTTAGTTCTTTTACGGTGACAGCTTTCATAGTTACAATTTAGAAAAAAGTTGGACTTAATTTGTATTTTTTTTGTAAATTCATCCATCAAAATAAAAAAACAAATAATATGGCGAATAAAATAAAAGGCACAATAGCAATATTAACAGGAGGAGGTGATGTTCCAGGTTTAAACCCAGCAATTAGAGCAATCACTATTAGAGCAATACGAGAAGGCTATAGAGTTATTGGATTGAGACGAGGTTGGGCAGGAATTGTTGAATTAGTACAAGATCCTAAAGCAGATAACAGTAATAATTTTATTGAACTTACTAGAATAATAGTAAATAGAACAGGAAGAACTGGAGGAACTTTCTTGCATAGTTCAAGAACACGTCCAAGTCATCTTCCTAAAGTAAGTGTTCCAGAACATTTAAAAGATGAGTACAATGAGGAGTTTAATGATATGACCAAAGTTGTACTGAGTAATTTAAATTACTTAGGTATTGATTATTTAATTCCAATTGGAGGTGACGATACTTTGAGTTATGCAGTGCGATTATACCAAGAAGGTGTAAAAGTGGTTGCTATTCCAAAAACAATGGATAATGATGTACCAGGGACAGATTATTGTATTGGTTTTAGTACTTGTATAACAAGAACTATAAATATGACAAATACATTAAGAACTTCTGCCGGTTCGCACGAACGTTTTTTAGTATTAGAAGTTTTTGGTAGATACGCGGGTTTTACAGCAATGTTACCAACTATGGCTGGAGCTGCAAACAGATGTGTAATCCCGGAATATAAATTTGAAATGGAAAGTCTAGCTGAACGTTTGGCTCAAGATAGATTTGATAACCCAAGTAATTATTCAGTGGTATTAGTATCCGAAGGAGCCATGTTTGAAGGTGGAGAAATGGTTTTTAAAGGTGAAGATAAAGATCAATTTGGGCACGCAAAATTAGGAGGTATAGGAGAATTAGTTTCGCAACGTTTAAAAGAACTGTCTCCTAAATATAATAATGGAAAAACGGTTAATGTTATAAATCAAAAACTAGGGTATCTTGTTAGAGGAGGAGATCCTGATGCCATTGATTCTATTGTACCTATGGCTTATGGAAATCTTGCGTTAGATTTAATCTTAAAAGGAATTCACGGAAGATTAGTTGCTGTCTCTTATACACATCT
>SDWL01000451.1 GCA_004195315.1 Lutibacter sp. | reverse complement strand
AGATGTGTATAAGAGACAGGACTTAAACATTAACGTAGTTCCTGAAACAAAAACAATTTCAGGGAAAAATAGTATTACCTATAAGGTACTTGATACGTATCAAATAATGCAAATTGATTTGCAAGAACCCATGAAAATAACTAAAGTTAGTCAAAATAACATTGTGCTTGATTATACAAAAGATGGGTATTCATATTTTATTCAACTAAAAGATAAACAACTAAAAGGTGATACCAATAAACTAACAGTTTTTTTTGAAGGGAAACCCATGATTGCTAATAGACCACCTTGGGATGGAGCTTTAACTTGGAAAAAAGACACAAATGGTTTAGACTTTATAGCAACTTCATGTCAAGGTGATGGAGCAAGTTTGTGGTGGCCTTGTAAAGATCATATGTATGATGAGCCTGAAAGTATGGCAATTAATATTACTACTCCAAACCATCTTATGACTGTTTCTAATGGTAGACTAAAAAATGTAACTGAGAATACTGATAACACAAAAACATTTCATTGGTATGTAGAAAATCCAATCAACAATTATGGTGTAAATATGAATATTGCAGATTATGCTCATTTTTCAGAAAAATATGATGGAGAAAATGGTCTTTTAGATTGTGATTACTATGTTTTAAAAGAAAATCTTAAAAAAGCCAAGGAACAATTTAAAGATGTAAAAAAACTGTTACAAGCATTTGAATACTGGTTTGGACCTTACCCTTTTTATGAAGATAGTTTTAAACTAGTTGAAGTTCCCTATTTGGGCATGGAACACCAAAGTTCTGTAACGTACGGAAATAAATATCAAAATGGTTATTTAGGACGTGATTTAAGTAATACTGGCTGGGGATTAAAATTCGATTATATCATCATTCATGAATCTGGTCACGAGTGGTTTGCAAATAATATCACCTACAAAGATATTGCTGATATGTGGATTCATGAAAGTTTTACTTCATATTCTGAAACACTCTTTTTAGATTATCATTATGGAACAAATGCAGGCAACGAATATGTCATTGGCACAAGACAAAACATTTTAAATGATAGACCTATAATTGGTAAATACAATGTAAATTATCCTGGTTCTGGAGATATGTATTATAAAGGCGCTAATATGCTACATACTTTACGACAATTATTAGAAGACGATAATTTATTTCGAGAAATTCTTAGAGGTTTAAATAAAGAATTTTATCATCAGACTGTGACAACTGAGCAAATTGAAAATTTTATGAGTACACATACTAAAATAGATTTATCAGCATTTTTTAATCAATACTTGCGAGATATTAGAATTCCTAAGTTGGTTTACAAAATTTCTAAACACAAGCTAAAATTTAAATGGATTAACATTGTTGAAGATTTTGATATGCCAATAAAAGTGTTTCTAAATTCTTCAGAAAAATGGATATTTCCAACTAAAGACTGGAAAGAATTATTATTAGAAACTCCAATTTTAAGTTTTGAAATTGATAAAATATTTAATGAATTCTGGACATGGGTTGAGGAAACCATGACAACGGAAGACAATCCCTTTATCCA
>SDWL01000450.1 GCA_004195315.1 Lutibacter sp. | reverse complement strand
AGATGTGTATAAGAGACAGGCATTATGCTCCTCTTTTTTTGTGCAAAGGACTTATTATTTTTACGTCGTTAAATGCTATTATTCCTCTAACAATTGCATCTATTACATTTTTTAAAGCTTCTATTAATTGTATTTTTAATTGAGATTTATGATAAATAATACTTACTTCTCTTGCGGGCACAGGTTCTTTAAATTCTCGCAAATATATTTTTTCTTCTTGGTTTAAATCTAATGTTTGTAAAAAGGGCAACAAAGTCATCCCTAAACCTTCTTTTGAAAGTTTAATTAAAGTGTCAAAACTTCCACTGTGTAATTGAAAATGTTGGTTTTTACGACTAAATGTACTACATAAGTTAAGAATACTTTCTTTAAAACAGTGACCATCTTCTAATAATAAAATATCATCTATATTTAAACTGTCAATATCAATTGATTTATTTTTATATAAGCGATGTTCAGTTGGTACAAACCCAATAAAAGGTTCATAATAAAGCACACGCTCTTTTATCATTTCGTTTTCTAATGGTGTTGCAGCAATACCAACATCAATATGACCATCAGCTAATCTTTTTATGATTTCTTCAGTAGTGAGTTCTTCAATTTTTAAATTTACTTTTGGGTATTTTTTAATAAATGCTTTTAGGAATAAAGGTAAAAGAGTTGGCATTACAGTTGGTATAATTCCAAGCCTAAAATCTCCTCCAATAAAACCTTTTTGTAGGTCTACAATATCATTAATTCGGTTGCTTTCATCAACAATAATTTTTGCTTGTTCAATAATTTTGTTGCCTATTTCAGTAAGTTGAATTGGCTTTTTTTTTCTATTAAAAATCTGAGTGTCTAATTCTTCCTCCAGCTTTTGAATTTGCATGCTTAAAGTTGGTTGTGTAACAAAACAGTGTTCTGATGCAACAGTAAAGTTTTTATGCTCTGCAACTGCTAATACGTATTTAAGTTGTGTTATTGTCATAAGTATAAATATATCCGATAAAGATATTAAAACTATCGATAATAATTATTTCTAGAATGTGTTTTTTTAGCGATATTTGTATTGGAATTAATGAAGAATATATAATTAACATAAAATAAAAAAATGAACACATCAATTTTAGGATTAGACACAAAAAAAACAGAAAATTTAGTAGTTAGTTTAAACAGTTTATTATCAAATTTTCAGGTTTATTATCAAAATTTAAGAGGATTGCATTGGAATATTAAAGGAAAATCATTTTTTGAATTACACGTGAAATTTGAAGAATTTTATACAGATTCTCAAGAGAAAATTGATATGATTGCTGAGCGTATTTTAACCTTAGAAGGAACACCATTACATACTTTTGCGGAGTATTCTGAACTATCAAAAGTTGCTGTTGGAAAAAATATTAGTAATGATGTTGATGCAGTTAAATTAGTAATTAGTTCTTTGTCAGAGTTATTAAAAATTGAAAGAATTATTTTAAATGAAGCTGATGATGCTAGTGATGAAGGAACAAACTCTATGATGAGTGATTTTATAGCTGAACAAGAAAAAACAATTTGGATGT
>SDWL01000449.1 GCA_004195315.1 Lutibacter sp. | reverse complement strand
TTATTATTTATGTTTTATTTCTTAAGAATTTTTGCTTTGAAGGCTCAAGATAGAGCAATTAGAGCTGAAGAAAAACTAAGATATTATATATTAACAGGAAAAGTATTAAGTAGTAAAATAAAAACTAGACAAATTATTGGATTACGCTTTGCTTCAGATGAAGAATTTCCAAAGTTAGTTGAGAAAGCTGAAATAGAAAACCTTTCAGAGAAAGAGATTAAAAAAGAAATTAAAAATTGGAAACCAGATATGTATCGGGTGTAAAGTATATTAATATAATCCAAAAAAAACCTCATATATTTATGAGGTTTTTTGATTAAAAAAAATGTTCTATACTAACTTTGCTAAATAAGAATTATGATTATTCTTACTTTTGAATGTTTAGTTTAATGTAGATTCTATTTTCTGGATAATTGTAATTCTTTATAAGCTCTTAATTTTAAAGATATAGCTGCAACTATAAAATATATAAGAGTTAATATCCATAAATGTTGCCATTCTTGATATACTTCAGCGAAGGAAGCTTGCATTTGCGTTAGTTTTACAAAACCATTTATTCCAGGTGTTGATGGTATCATATTTGAAAGTACTTGATAAAAATTTGAAAATCCTTCTTTTGGATATGAAAGACCACTTAGCATAAGTGATGGGATTGAAATTAAAACTAAAAAAATAATGGAATCTTCTCTCTTTTTAAAAAAAGAGCTAATGGCTATTCCTAAAAATACGACAGCAAACAAATATGGAATTAAAAAGGTCAAAACTATGAATAAATTTGACCTTACAGGTATTGAGAATATTGTAAAAATTATGCCAATTTGTATAGGTAATATTAAAGTGAATATTGCAGTGTATAAGCTCGATTTTGCTAATAACACTGGAATAGTTCCGCCAGAATGTAATAATCTTGGAAAATTTCTTCGAGTAGTTTTATTTTCTTGCCTAGACCCACTTAAAATTCCAATTCCAATTAATAATACTAATTGAATTATTAAAGCTGTTAGCATTGGAATCATATAAGTTGCATATCCAGATGATGTGTTATATAAACTTATTGAATTTCCTTTAATAGGTGTGTAGTTTTGAGTAGCTTTAGCTATTGAAACACCCTTAGATAATTCTTTTTTAATAGCAATTCCTGCGTTAAAATAGCCCGTAATTATAGTTACATCTCCCAATATTTTTTTATAGAACACCATATTTGAAGCATCAACATAAGTTGAGATGTTTGTTTGTTTACCACTTTTTAGATTTTTTTCAAAATCTTTAGGTATGATAACAACTCCTTGAATTTTTTTAAAATAGTATGCTCGTTTTGCTTCTTTAACATTTCTATATTGAGTGATGGCTTTAATTCCGTCGGAAGCATCAAGCATTGCTATATAGTCTCTGCTAGTTTTGGTAGCATCCTGATTAACTATTGCAACAGGAACCTCTGTTAAAACTTCATTTGAATAGACATAAGTATAAACAAATAGCAAAATTATTGTTAGGGATAAAAAGGTGCCAACAACTGCTTTATCTGATCTGTCTCTTATACACATCT
>SDWL01000068.1 GCA_004195315.1 Lutibacter sp. | reverse complement strand
TTCTTTAATCTAGATATAGTTTTTTAAATAATTCAGCTTTTCTATTTCTACTTATACTAGCGGTTAAACCATTTGTCATAATAAGTTCCCCTCCTAAGCCTTTTAAATACTCTTTAATGTGATTTAAATTTATTAAGTATGAGTTATGAACTCGAAAGAACTCAGGAAAATTGAATTTTTTCTCAACTTCTTTTAAAGTTTTTGAAACTACTATTTGTTGTTCTGATTTTAAAAAGATTGTAGTGTAACTTTTATCAGACTTTAACATTACAATATCATCTTTATCTAATAAATAAACTTTTCCGTCAGCAGAAATATTAATTTTATCACTTCCGTTTTCGTTTAAATTATTTAATAATAATTTTAATTTATCTTCCAATAAATCTCCTTTCTTAGATTTTTTAATTTTGTCCATTGAAGCCAACAATTCGTCTTTATCAACAGGTTTTAATAAATAATCTATTGCAGATACTTTAATGGCTTTTAAAGCAAATTCATCATGAGCCGTAGTGAAAATCAAGTTAAAATCTCTATATTCAACCTTTTCAATCATAGTAAAACCATCCATTTCCGGCATTTGAATATCCAAAAACACAACATCTGGCTTTACCTCATTAATTATATTAATAGCTTCAATAGGCGAATTACAAGTTGTAACTTGTACATTATCAATATAATTATTTAATTTCCATTCTAGTGCTTCTAAAGCATCATTTTCGTCATCAACTAGTAAAATTTGTAGCATATCTAATGTGTGGACGTTAAGTTAATTTTCAATGATTTTTTATGCAAGATACAACTTTTGAATATATGTTCAAAAAAGTTAGTCCTTAATTTCAACTTCTCTATAAATCTCGTTTCCAAGTTCATCTGTTGCTGTTATTTTATACGCTCCTTTTTTAGGTAATATTTCAATTTCATGGATGTTTTCAGTTATACCAATAAACGTTCTATTTATATACCAAAATACTTTAACGCTATTGTTTGAATGTATCAATTTTAATATTAAACTATTTTGTTTTCCATTAAAATCCTTTGTTAAATATACAGCTGTATTTTCTTTGGGAAAAAGAAACTCCATAACTTGTTCATCTTCGCTTAAGCAGTCTTTTTTGAAATTAGGTAATTTTTCATAAAATGGATGTTGGTTTTGATAAAAAAACTCTTGTAATGGCGGTAATACAAACCAACTTTTATGAACCATATTATCCAATGTTTCACAAGATGAATTTACTTGAAATTTTTCATTTTTATCTAAATGAACCCAAATATGGAATGGACAAGGTTTTGTTTTTAAACCTGCTTGTTGAACAAAAACAGTATCTTTTATGTCACAAATATAGCTTGCTCTATAACCACTTTTACTACAAATTGGAATTTTAACTAGTTCATCATATGGTATTTCAAACCAATTACTTTTTGGCAACATATTAAACACATCAAATAATATTGGTGCTGCTGTTGAAATCCCAACCAATCCAGGTCTTCCTTCACCATCAGCATTTCCAACCCAAACACCAACAACATAATCTCTTGTGGTTCCAATAGCCCACGCGTCTCTATATCCAAAACTTGTACCTGTTTTCCACGCAATTTTATTAGATGAATCGAAAAAATTCCAATTTTCTTCACCTTCTGGTCTGTTTACTTTGTTTAATGCTTCAAAAGTTAAATAAGTTGAGCCAGCATCAAAAATGGTTTTTTCAGTTGAAGTTTCACCAAAATCAGGATTGAAATTTGCTAAATATGAAGGTTCTAAAAATTCATTTATGTAGTATTTTCCTTGAGTTTCATCATAATGATTTAAGGTTGAAGCCATAGAAGCATAACTTTTACATAAATCCCATAAATTACTTTCAGCACCTCCTAAAATTAATGATAAGCCGTAATGATTTGCGTTGTACTTAATATCTTTTAATTTTAATTCTTTTAAATAATGATAAAATCTGTCCAAACCAAAACTCTGCAGCATTCTAACAGCTGGTACGTTTAATGATCTTGACAATGCTGTGCTTGCAAATACTGCTCCATCAAATTTTTTATTGAAATTTTGTGGATTGTAACTTCCAATTTGTGTTGGCACATCAGCAACCAACGTGTTTGGTAAAATATCACCTGAATCTAACATTGCCGCATATAAAAAAGGTTTTAAAATACTTCCTGTACTTCTAGGTTTGGTAATAATATCAACATCTTTTTGGTGTTGATTAGTAGTTGGTGAATTACCTATATAAGCCAAAATTTTTCTAGTTTTTACATCTAAAACTAGCACGGCAATGTTATTAATTTGATTTTTACTTAACTCGTTATAATGGTTTTTTACAATTGTATTTATACGTTGTTGCAAACCAATTTTGATAGAAGTTCTAATTCTTTTTCCTTCGTTTGTTTTAGCAATTTGCTGTAATAAATGTGGTGCTATTTGAGGAATCGAATATGGTTTTTGAGGTAAGTCTTCTGAAGTAGCCAACTCATAAGTCAATTTATCAATAATGTTTTCATTAAATAACTTTTTTAACAATCTATTTCTCTTTTCTAATAACCGTTGCTGATTCTTTCCCGGATAAATTAAACTTGGAGCATTTGGTAAAACCGCCAAAGTAGCACTTTCTGCCCACGAAAGTTCATTTGGAAATCGACCAAAATAACGCCACGAAGCAATATCTAATCCAACAACATTTCCTCCAAAAGGCGCATTTGAAGCATAAAGTGCTAAAATTTTCTCTTTTGAATATCTTAACTCTAAGCGTGTTGCTAATATTATTTCTTTTAATTTTTCAAAATAGGTTCGCTTTTGATTTTTCCGAGATAACCGAATTACTTGTTGCGTAAGTGTACTTCCTCCTCTTTTTACTTGATTGGATTTTAAATTATTGAATAATGCTTTTACAATTGAAACCGGATTAAATCCTGGGTGTTTATAAAAATAAGCGTCTTCAAACTGTACAATACATTCTTTAAATTTTTGTGGAATGCTATCATTTTGAGGAAACCGCCATTGACCGTCCTCAGCAATTTTGGCCCCTAGTAACTCTCCTTCAACACTTTCAATAACTGTAGAAGTTGGATTGATAAAAAGTTGTTTTGGTAATAAAAAACAATAAGCCGTTAAAAATATAACGGCTATTATTAATTTAATTTTATGTTTATTTATTAAAATCATGTTACTTCACAATTTCAATCCATTGACCTTTTGTCCGTGTAAAATACTCATTATCATACATAGCTTCAGCTTGTACACCATACAAATAATAACTTCCTAAATACGATGCATTTAACAATACTCTAAATGTTTTAGTTTCATTCTTGTTTAAATCGAAGTAAAAATTAACGCGATCATCACTAATATCAGTAAAATTAGCATTTCCTGAAGTTGAAATTCCAAAATCAGTAAAACGTGTATTTACAATTTCCCATCCAGATGGGAAAATTTCAGTTAAAGCTATATTGTGGACTTCTTCTTGTTTTAAATTACTCACCCTTACTTGCGCTTCAAACTCTGTTCCTTGAGCTAATTTTGAAACATCAATAGCCTTTCCTTGTGTATCTCTATAAACCACATTTACACCTAACCCTCTCTTTTCTGCTATTTCTTCACCTAATGGTAAAATTCCTGAATTTAATATATTAACAAATACAACATTTGCTTCATTATTAGTAATTGAAATTGAATTTTGACCTTCAATAATACCTAATTTTCGTTGTGCAATTGCAAATTTCGAATCCACATTTTCAGCTTTTCCATTGTTTAATGAATATTGAAGTTTAATTGATTTTCCTCCATTGATTTCAACCATTTTAGCCATTGCTAATAAACTATAGGCAGTGGTTTGCGTACTCATCCAACTTTTTGAAGACAATCGTTTCGCTATATATTTTGCTAATTCTTGAGATTCATTATTTCCTGTTAATAACATGGTTTCCATAGCCATGGCTCTATTTCTATCTACTGATCCATACGTGTAATAATCATACTTAACAGAATCCAAATTTATGTTAGCAGTAGCTGAAACTTTAGCTGCTGCTTCTTTTTGTCCAGCTAACGCATACGCAGCAGCTAAACGCCATTTAGCATCATTAGATATTTCTTTAAACTCACGTAATCTATTCATTGAAGATAAATCTGGATATCCAGCCAATGCCAATGTGTACAATCTATACGCTTGCGCTAAATCTGAATTGTACTGGTTATAGCTTGGTCGCCAGTTACGAGCAGCTTGTTTTTGATATTTAAACCAATTACTCATAAAAGTTAAAGGTAAAACATATCCTTTTTTCTCAGCTTCAATCATAAAATGACCTGCGTAACTTGTTCCCCAATCGTTTGCTGTATTTTGCCCCATCCAATAACTTAAACCACCATTTGAAGTTTGAAAATTACCTAAACTTTCAATTCCTTTTTTAATGTTATTAGCCATTTTTTCCTTTTTCTGAATAGGTAAATCAAAAATTTCACCTAAATACAATTGAGGAAAAACACTTGATGTTATTTGTTCTACACAACCATGGGGATATTGAATTAAATACTGCAATCTCGCTGTAAAATCCATTGGAGGTAAAGTTGAAAACTCTACTTCAACAAAATTACTTCCTTTTATTCCGAAGGTTGAAAATTCAATTGTTTGAGTTGCATTTGGTTCTAATTCAATAGCCATTCCTTTTGACGAAATTGGGTTTGGATTTATCACATCAATTTCAATTTCGTATGAAGATTTCTCTCCATTTCCAAAAGCTATTACTTCAATTTTAGCAATTCCTTTCACATCAGAAACATCTAACTGAAAATAGGCCATTTTTTCATCTGGAGTTGGAAATGAAAGCTTTTGAAAATTTGTACCAACTACTTTAATCCCATTACTCAATTTTAAATATACTTCTACATTTTTCACCTTATTATCCATTGCAAAAATTGTAACAGGAAGTGTTACTTTTTCTCCCGGACTAAGTTTTCGTGGCAAAGACGCTAACACCATTAAAGACTTACGAACAGAAGTAGTTTCTTCAACTTTTCCATAAGCTCCATTCAAATTATCGGCTGCAATTACCATAGTTCTCACTGAACCTATGTATTTTGGCAATTGAATAGTATGTGAAGCAGTTTTTCCTTTTTCCAACGTAAAAGGCCCTAAATAACGAACAACTGGTTTAAAACGATTCGCTTTTTTGTTTTTACCAGCGGCAGCGTCACTATCACCTCCAATAGCAAACACTTGTTCAATACTTCCACCGTAAGCGCCAATAACATCATCAAAAATATCCCAAGTTTTTACACCTAAAGCTTCACGTGTATAAAAAGCATCCCAAATTTGGGGCGTTTTATAACGAGTTAAATCTAACAAACCTTCTTCAACAATAGCAACGCTATACGACATTCGTTTTCCATTTTTTTCATACACTTTTAATGTGAATTTTTCTTCAGGTTTTAACACTTTTGGCATGCTAATTTCAGGCTCTAAACGTGTGCTTGGATCTTCAACTAATAATGGAATTATACCATACAAGCGTAACGGTAAATCGTTCACAGTGGATGCGTGTGGTTGTAATAATGATATATTTACAAACACATTAGGTGTCATTTCTTTTGTTATAGGAATTTCAATTGTTGTTTCTCCTTTTTGAGTTTTTCGCCAAATAGTTTGCAATACTTCCGTTCCGTTTTCAATACTAATTAAAGCTCTTCCTTCTGTTCCTGAAGGAAATGTTACAATCGCTTTTTCACCAACATTATAAGTGTCTTTATCTGAAGAAAATACCAGCATTTTTGATGCTTCAGGGTCGTTTGAAGGTCGTTTCCACCAATTTTTATAAAAATATGTTGTTGCACCTGTTGCGTGACCACTATTTTTATTGATTACTTTAATTAAATACCTTCCTCCATCATTATCAGGAATATTTAAACTAAACGTTCCTTTTCCACTTGAATTGGTGTTTATTTTTAACTTTTTGTACGGTTTATGGTAACTACTTCCACTATAATTTGATAAATTATCGTACGAAGAGCTCCACCACCAACGCCATTCCATTTTATAAACTACTACTTCAATATTATTTTGTGCGAAAGGTTTCCCTTCGGAAGAAATTGTAGCAATATCAAATGTGATATTCTCATCGGTATCATACGAACTATATGCTTTTGTTTTTGGAGATTTCAAACCAACAAATGAAGTATATGGTGCGTAATTTTCAGAAATTACATCCATAGAGAAATCACCGCCATTTTCATAAGCTTTGATTAAAAATGCTACTTTTAACATTCCAGGAGCATTATTTTCCAAACTTACTTTTTTACTAATTGTAGCATTTCCATTTTCATCTAATTTTCCATCAAAAACAGTTACTTCTTCTGAAGAAAATTCTTGTGTTGGATCATTAAAAACATAGTTTGGATATTGCTTATTAAATGCTGTTGAATTTGAAGTAAACTTCGCTTTAACCTCAACCTTTATATTTTTAGCTGGCGCACCGTGTAACCATTTTACATCAAGCTTCCCATTAATAGGTTTATTATTGGTTAACATCTCATCGTCAAAATCAATTTTAATTTTTAATCGATTTGGTTTTACAGTTTCTACTTTTAATTGTTTATGAAATTTTGCGCCACCAACACTCACTATTCCATTCCAATTTCCCGTAGGATCTGTTTCTGAAGTTGGAATTGTGAACTTATAAAATCCATTAACATTATCTGTTCTAATTTCCTTAAAAGCTAATTTCCCACGAGCATCTGTAACTTCTAATTTAACTGGATGTTCTTTTGGTAACGGATTTGCATTATCATTTAAAATAAAAGTTAAATGAATAGAATCTCCAGGTCTCCAAACACCACGTTCACCGTACATAAATCCTTTTAATCCTCTCTGTAATTTTTTTCCTGAAACATTAAATTTACTCAATGATAACGAGTAACCGTCATCTAATTTTAGATACGTTTTATGCTTTCCGTTTGAAACAATAGCGAAGAAAGCATTTTTATCGACATCAATTCTTGTAAAACCTTGATTGTCTGTTTCAGCTTGAGCAATTTTTTGTTGTTGGTAATTGTAAATAGTAACTTTTGCTCCTGAAACCGGATTGGTAGTTAAAATATCTGTTACAGCAAAAAAATACGATTTGTTTTCTCCCTTTTTAGCTATTACTCCCAGGTTTGAAGCTAAAATATTGGCTGAAACTACTTGATTTTCATTGTCGTAATATGCTTTTTTACAAGGATCTTCTCTATCATTCCAATTGTAATAATTATTGTTGTAACTGTAAATTAAATTGTCCCAATATTGCTCTTCTCGTTCATCTAAATCACTGGCTTCTTCTGTTGTATACTCCTGATTGTCATTGTAATAATCCTCTTCATAATATTGGTCATCTTCATTTGAATTTGTTGTAGATTCGTCACAGTTGTACAGTGAATATTCCTGTTTTATGTTAAGTTCAACTCTATATATAGCTCCAGGATCAGCTTTTATCATTTTAGATAAATCTATAGAGTAGGCTGTCCATTTTCCATTATTTTCAATTTTATTATTTATTAACGTAATTGTTTTTTTAGCAACTCTTCTTCCAACTCTTTTAATGTCATACCTATTGGCGCTTCCTAAATCGCTGTTTTGTAAAAACTGCAATACATTGTTTTCAAATATTTTAATAATTCTAACATCAACAGCTTTTAAATTTACAGCTTCAAAATTAAATTTTAAATCGTGTGAACTTGGTAAAATTACACCGCTAGACAATAATCTGACTGCTGGTTTTAATTGTTGAAAAGCTACTTTTTGTAAAAAAGTATTCTTTAATTTATAACCATCAACACTTTTAATTCCTTGAAAAACATCCACATTTACACTACCTACAATACGAACATTGGGGTACACTTTCAACACATTTCCATCAACTACAAATTTTAAATTATTTGATTTTTGAATATCAACCAGTCCATTAAAATTTTGTTGTTTTTGAAGTGGATCAGTAAAATTAATGGCTAAATGTTGCTCTGGTAATTGAAACACATCAACACTTAATATTGAGAAATTATTTTTTCCTGGAATTCTTAATAAAGATTCTCCTTTATTGTCTACATTTATTCTTTTTCCCGACCAAGAAAGTAACACTTCTGAATCATCTTCAAAACGTTGAACGCTATCAATTTTAAATTGAAATTGCGTGCTTATTGAATCTATACTTTCCCATTTAATAGCTAATTTTTTATCATTTTGAATTGCTACTATCAATGCTTTAGCATTTTCCAACTCCAAAATATCTGCAGTTTTAATAATTCCTTCAATATATTGCCATTCTTTACTGTACGATTGAAAACTAGTAGTAGCAACACTAAAATTTTGTTCTAATGTTTTAAATTTAAACTTATAGGTTTTAAATTCAGAAGGAATAGTCGAATATATCTTACTAAGGTTTAATGTAACTGTGTATTCTTTATTTGGTTCTAAATTTTTTGAAGGCTGAAATAATAAATTGCGGGAATTTAAAGTGGATAATTCACCATCAATATTAGGTGAAATACTTAGTATATTTTTTGAAATTTCCTTATTAGAAACCCAAGATTCAACTTCATTAACCAATTCAATTTTAATAGGTTCAGCAACTGAAACCACACCTGAAGTTGTGTAGCTAATATGCTTTCTGAATTTAAACTGTCTCTTATACACATCT
>SDWL01000067.1 GCA_004195315.1 Lutibacter sp. | reverse complement strand
CAACATCCTCTTTGTGCAGATGGGGAAAAGATGCGCAATTTTTTTGGCCGAGAAAGGTAGTGTGAACACAAATTGTCCTTCAAAAAAGGGCATGTTTTTTCTTTAAATAAAAATCCGTTTGTATAAATTCTATGATTTAATGGAATGGTGTATACTTCTACTTTCTCGTCTTCAAAAATAAGTTCACTTTTTTCAGAAGTAAGTTCGTGAAATAATAAAGGATAATGTGTCCAAGAGTTTGAGAGTTTTAATTGTAAAGTGATAATATCTTTCAATCCTTTTGGAGCATAAATATGCAATTCTGATTCTCTGTTTAGGAGTCTAAATGTAGAAATTAAACCAATTAAACCATAAATATGATCACCGTGTAAATGCGAAATAAAAATGTGTTTAATTTTTGAAAACTTAATGCCATATTTACGCAATTGAACCTGAGTTCCTTCACCACAATCTATCAAGAAGTTATGATTTTTAATTTCTAAAAATTGAGATGTTGTGTGAGCGTTTACTCTTGGTGTAGCAGAATGGCAACCTAAAATTGTGAGTTTTAAACTCATCTAATAACAAGTCTTTTTGAGATAATTTCGTTGTCAGTTTGAAGCGTGTAGATGTACATTCCTTTAATTAAATCATCACGATTGAATAAAATAAAATTGTATCCAATTTCAGAACTAACACGTTCAATAAATACAGTTTTACCTAATAAATTTTTTACAGTAAATTCAACTAATTGAATTTTAGAAGACTGAAAATTAATTTTAGTTGTTACATTAAAAGGATTAGGATATGCAGAAACAGAAGATAATGTAGTTTGTGGCTCATTTTCATTAAAAACTAAATCGCTTTTTTCAGTTTGCTGCGCAACAGAAAAAGCGGAATACAATAAAATAGTTATTAAAAGTAGTTTTTTCATCAATAAGCCAAAATTGTGTTTAAAATCCTAAATCTCGTTCAATAGCATCCATTTCAAGTATGTCTATCGCTTCTGTTAATGTTGGTACAACATTTAACTGGTCAGTAATAGTATCAATATTTATTCCTTTACAAACAAGAACAAAACTTGTGCCATTTTCTTTGTGTTGTACACTTAATTTCAAAAATAAGATTAATTCTTCAATTTCTATGTTAAATTCTTCTGAAAAATCAATAATTAAATGTTCACCATTAAATTTGTCATAGTTTACCTTTAAATCTTTTACAAATACAGCTACTGAATTTGTGTTTGGTTTTACAAGTGTGTAATTTTTAGTTTTAGTACTAATCATAGCAGCTATTGTTTAATTTGTTGGGCTAATAAGTAAATAACCGCCATACGAATAGCAACACCATTTTCAACTTGATTTAAAATAATAGACTGCTCAGAATCGGCGACATCACTTGATATCTCTACACCTCTGTTAATTGGTCCTGGGTGCATAATCACAATTTTTTTATCTAGTGAATCTAATAACTTTTTATTGATGCCAAAAAGTTGAGAATATTCTCTTGTTGAAGGAAAGTAATTAATTTCCATTCGTTCATTTTGAACACGTAATACGTTCGCAATATCACACCAATCTAATGCTTTTTTAATATCGTATTCAATACCAACTCCTAAACTTTCAATGTATTTTGGAATTAATGTTTTAGGTCCACAAACTTTAATTTCAGCACCTTGTAATTTTAAAGCGTAAAAATTTGACAACGCCACTCTAGAATGTAAAATATCACCAACAATTACTACTTTTTTACCTGCAACACTTCCTAATTTTTCACGAATGGAGTATGAATCTAGTAATGCTTGTGTTGGATGTTCATGAGTACCGTCCCCAGCATTTACAATTTTAGCATCCACATGTTTTGACAAAAAGTCACAAGCTCCAACATTTGGATGTCTCATCACTATAATATCAACTTTCATAGATAAAATATTGTTAGCTGTATCAATTAAAGTTTCTCCTTTTTTTACTGAAGATTGACTTGAAGAAAAGTTTATAACATCAGCAGATAATCGTTTTTCAGCCAATTCAAAAGATAATTTGGTTCTAGTACTGTTTTCAAAAAATAGATTGGCAATGGTAATGTCTCTAAGTGAAGGAACTTTTTTAATAGACCGATTTATAACTTCTTTAAAGTGATCGGCAGTTTTAAAAATTAAATCTATATCAGCTTTGTTTAGATGCTTTATTCCTAAAAGGTGTTGTACGCTTAACTGGCTCATAAAACTAATTATTAATTATGTATACTGCATCTTTTGTGTCTTTTTCTTTCCAATGTACCGTTACCTTTTCTTCATTAATAACATCTACTTGTCTTCCTAAATAATCGGGTTGTATTGGTAAATGACGACTAAACCTTCTGTCAATTAAAACTAAAAGTTCAATATTTGAAGGTCTACCAAACGATTGAATAGCCGTTAAAGCAGCTCTAATACTTCTGCCTGAAAAAAGTACATCATCAATAAAAACTACATTTTTATCTTCAATAATAAAATCTATGTGAGTTTTATTTGCTTCTAAAGGAGCTTCACGTCGCCTAAAATCATCTCTATAAAAAGTGATGTCTAAATGTCCTAATTTTATATTTGAAATAGCATAATCTATTTGTAAAATGGTAGCTAAACGCTCTGCTAAATGGATGCCTCTTGGTTGAATTCCAATTAAAACAGTATTTTCAAAGTTGTTATGATTTTCAATTAACTGACAAGCTAATCGATGTAAAATGATGTGAATTTCTTTTGAGTTAAGAAGCGTTTTTTTACTCATGGCAATACCAAACATTGTGGAAAACAAATATACATCATTTTGTTAATTAATTTGTTAAAAAGATTGAAAAGTTCTTGTACATTTATTTTTATTTAAATTAGCTTTTCTTTCATATGTCTTTAACTCCAAAAGAGAATAATATCCCGTTATCAAAATTTGAATCAATGCTTAAAACAAATAACGTTTATTTTTTTGATTCTATTGAATTTGAAGAGATTATACATTATTATTTAGATTCTGGAAAAAATTCACTGGCAAAAAAAGCAATAAAATTGGGTTTAGATCAACATCCTAAGTCTGTTTTATTAAAATTGCTTCAAGCTGAATTATTAATTTTTGATGATGAAATTAAAAAAGCGACTACTTTATTAAAAGAATTACAAGCCATTGAACCAACAAATGATGAAGTTTATGTGCAGCAAGCAAATCTCTGTTCAAAAAAAGATGATCATAATGGTGCAATAAATTTATTAAAAATCGCATTACTTTATACCGATGATGAAGCTGACATTTTATCTTTATTGGGAATGGAATATTTATTCTTAGATAATTTTGATCAGGCAAGAAAGAATTTTGCCAAATGTTTAGAATTTGATTTGGAAGATTATTCATCACTTTATAATGTAGTTTACTGTTTTGATATGCAAAATAAGCATCAAGAAGCAGTGGAGTATTTAAATTTATATATTGATAAAGATCCGTATAGTGAAGTAGCTTGGCATCAATTGGGGCGTCAATATTTTATTTTAGAAAATTTCAATGAAGCAGCTAGAGCATTTGATTATGCTGTGCTTATTGATGAGTATTTTGTAGGTGCATATCTTGAAAAAGCTAAAACTTTAGAAAAATTAAATCGTTTTGAAGAAGCTATTGAAAATTATAAAAAAACGATTGAATTGGATGATCCAACATCATTTGTTTTTTTACGAATTGGAGAATGTTATGAAAAATTAAACAAAACGAATTTAACCATTCAATATTATAAAAAAGCGGTTCATGAAGATCCATTATTAGATAAAGGGTGGATTGCAATTGCAAACGTATATGTTAAAAAAAGAAATTATAGAAAAGCACTGTCATATATTAATAAAGCTATTGAAATTGATGAACAAAATCACGTTTATTGGCGTAAATATGCTGAAATCAGCTTAAATTTAGATCTTTTTGAAGAAGCTGTAAATGCATTTCAACAGTGTATAAAATTACAAGATAAAGATCTTGTAATTTGGTTAGGATTAAGCGATACATTATCTTTTTTAGGAGATTATGAAGATGCATTTAAAAATTTATTGAAAGCAAAAACTTACTTTAAAGATTTTGCCGAAATAGAGTATAGGTTAAGTGCTTTGTGTTTTAAATTTAAAAATCATAAAAAGGGAGCAGCACATTTAAAAGCAGCTCTAGCTATAGATTTTGAATATAAAAATATTTTGAAAGAATTATTTCCAGATGTTTTTAAAATGCAAGAAGTAAAAGACATAATAAGTAGTTTCAAAAAAATTTCATAATAAAATGCTACATTTGTCCATCTAAGATATAAAGACAAATGCAACAACGAAAATTCATTCATTATTTTATAATTTCCCTAAAAGGAATGGCTATGGGTGCAGCTGATATTGTACCAGGTGTTTCAGGTGGTACAATTGCTTTTATTTCAGGTATTTATGAGGAATTATTAACTTCAGTTAGTGCTGTTAATTTTACTACATTAAAATTATTAAAAACCAACGGAATTAAAGCATTTTGGAAAGCGGTTAATGGTAATTTTCTACTTGCATTAATTATAGGAATCTTTACGAGCATACTATCTTTGGCAAAATTGATTTCTTGGTTGTTAGAGACAAAACCAATTCTGGTTTGGTCGTTCTTTTTTGGTTTGGTTTTGGCAAGTATCTTATATATTGGAAAACAAATTACAAAGTGGAATAGTATAGCAATAATAGGACTATTAGTTGGAGCAGGATTAGCCTATTATATTACGTCATTACAGCCTTTAATCTCAGAAAACACATCACCATTATTTTTGTTTTTAGCTGGAGCAATAGCAATTTGCGCTATGATTTTACCAGGAATTTCTGGAGCTTTTATTTTGGTATTATTAGGTGCCTATAAGCCAGTGTTAGATGCAATTCATAATAGAGATTTTAAGTTAATAGCCATTTTAGCTTTTGGAGCCATTGTAGGATTATTATCTTTTTCAAAATTATTAAAATGGTTATTTAAGAATTATAAAAATTACACTTTAGTGGTTTTAACAGGTTTTATTTTGGGTTCATTAAATAAAATTTGGCCTTGGAAACAAACATTAACTTGGCGAGTTAATTCTTACGGAATAGATGTCCCTTTAAACCAACAAAGTATTTCCCCTTTTTCTTTTGAAGGAGATTCACAGTTGTTAATGGCAATACTTATTTCATTAGTTGGATTTGCAGTGATTATACTATTAGAAAAAATAGCTAATAGTACAAGTAAAAAATAATTTATGGCAAAAGAACGTAGTTTATTAGATAAGTTTTTTCTTTTTATAAAGGGACTTTCTATGGGAGCTGCAAATAAAGTTCCAGGTGTTTCTGGTGGTACGGTTTCTTTTGTTTTGGGTTTTTACGAAGAAATGATTTATTCGTTTAGGAAGATAAATTATAAAGCCTTTTTGCTACTTATAAATGGTAGGTTTAAAAGTTTTTATACATACATAAATGCAACTTTTTTAATTCTTATTTTTGGAGGAAGTACATTTAGTTACTTTAGTGTTTCTCTTGGATTGGATTATTTATTGCAGTATTATGAATTGTATGTTTGGAGTTCTTTTTTTGGAATGATTTTAGGTTCAATCTATTACATTTCTAAAGATTTTAAAGATTGGCGTACTAGTAATATAGCATCAATAGCTATTGGAATTGGACTTGGAGTTGCCATAAGTTTTATGAACCCAGCAAAAGAGAATGATAATTTATGGTTTGTGTTTGCTTGTGGAATTATTGGCGTTTCAGGAATGACTTTGCCAGGACTTTCAGGTTCTTTTATTTTAATTCTATTGGGCAATTACGTATTATTGTTGGTAGACTCTGTAACTATGTTATATAAAACTATAGGGGAGGTTTTTATTGGTGATTTTAGCTTTATGGATAGTGAAGAAAGAATACGATACCTTAAAATTATAGCTTCTTTTACAGCAGGTTCGGCATTTGGGTTGGTATTTACATCTCATATTTTAGGGTATGTATTAAAGCGTTGGCACCAAATTGTTACAGCATTAATTATTGGCTTTATTACAGGCTCTTTAGGGATTGTTTGGCCTTGGAAAAAAGAAATATATAAAATCGAAAATGGGAAAGAGCTGATTGATATTCACGGAAATAAAGTAATTGAAAATTTTCAAAGATATTTTCCTGATTTTTCACAGCAGGAAACCTGGATGGCTATTTTATTTATTTTAGTAGGTTTAGGAATTGTTTTATTAATTGATAAATATGGTGCAGACCGCAAAGAATATATTGATGGGTAGTCGTTTTAAATTTGGATTAATTGGAAAAAATATTTCTTATTCTTTTTCGAAAAAGTATTTCACAGATAAATTTCAAAAATTAGGTTTAAACACCTATAAATATAGTAATTATGATATTCCTGAAATAGAGGAATTTCCTTTTATTTTATATCAAAGAGAAGATGATTTTCAAGGGTTTAGTGTTACAATTCCTTACAAGCAATCTATTATAAAATATTTAGATGAAGTTGATGCCGATGCTGAAAAAATTGGAGCTGTAAATACTATAAAAGTTACAGAAGATAATAGATTAATTGGTTACAATACAGATGTTTATGGGTTTCAAAAATCATTGGAGACTTTATTACAAAAGCATCACAAAAAAGCACTTATTTTAGGAACAGGTGGTGCTTCTAAAGCGGTTGCCAGTGTTTTAGATAAGTTAAACATTGAATATGAGTTTGTATCTAGAAATGTTTCAGAAAATAGTTTATTGTATTCAATTCTAACGCAACAGATTATTGAAGAGCATTCTGTTATTATAAATTGTACTCCATTAGGAACTCACCCTAATATAGAAGATGCTCCTAGCATTCCTTATGAATTTATTACAGATAAACATTTGTTATTCGATTTAATTTATAATCCTTCGGAAACTAAATTTTTACAGGAAGGTGAAAAACGTGGCGCCATAATAAAAAACGGTCTTGAAATGCTTGAGTTGCAAGCAGAAAAGTCTTGGGAAATATGGAATTCTTAAAAAAGAAATCCTTAAATTTACGCAACTTTAAATAAGATTTTACATCTTATAATGAAATAGTAATTTTATTAAATGACTATTTTTAGAATTATTAATGAAATAATTAACCGAACCTTAAACATTTTTATATGTTAGACGAAAGTAAAATAATGCCAAGTGAAGAAGACAATAATGTGACTCCACAAAATTCTGAAATTCAAGAAGAAAACACACCAATTAAAGTAACTGCAGATGAAATTCCTTTAATAAATGAAGTTGTTGAAGAGGTTGAAAAAGAAGAGGAATCAATAGTTGAAAAAAATATTTTAACTTCTGAAATTTCAGATGAAGAAGAAGAAGATTTATCTAAAGTTGAAACTCATTCAGTTAATGAAGCTATAGATGAAATTGAAACTAAAATAGCAGAAAGTTCAGAAAAAATCTCACATACTTCTATTGAAGTGCTTGACTATGAAAGTCTTAGTTTAGAGGATTTGGTTACGGAATTAAGCAAACTTGTTAAAGAACATCCAGTACAAAATATTCATAATAATGTAAATAACATTAAAAACGCATTTAATGTTAAATTTGGAGAAATATTAAAAAATGAAAAAGCGAAGTATGTAGAAGGTGGAGGTAATGTTGTTGATTTTCAATATAGTATACCTGTTAAATCTACTTATAATAGCATTCTGTACGATTATAAGATAAAAAAGACTGAGTTTTATGCAAAACAAGACCAGCAACTAGATGAGAATCTAAAAAATAAACTTAGTATAATTGAGGATCTTAAGCATTTAATAGATAATGCTGATGGCACTACAATGTATAAAGTATTTAAAGGGATACAAGATAAATGGAGAGGAATTGGTCCAATTCCAAAAGCAAAATACAATGATACTTGGAGAACTTATGAGCACCATGTAGAGCGATTTTATGATTTATTGCATTTAAGTAATGATTTACGTGATTTAGATTTTAAACATAATTATGAAGAAAAATTAGCACTTGTTGTTAAGGCTGAAGAATTGGCTGAACTAGAAGATATAAATTTGGCTTTTAATGAATTACAAATTTTACACAAACTTTGGAAGGAAGAAGTTGGCCCTGTTGGTCGTGAGCATAGAGAAGATGTTTGGAGTCGTTTTAGTGCTGCAACAAAAAAAATACATGATAAACGACATGAATTTTTTAAAGATTTAAGATCTAAATTTGATGAAAATGTTGATGAGAAATTAGCTGTTATTAAAAGTATTGAATCAATTGAGACGTCAAATAATAAGAGTAGAACTGATTGGCAAAAAAGTATTAAAGAACTTGAAGATTTACGGTCTAAATTTTTTAGCATTGGTCAGGTTCCAAGAACTAAAAGCAATGAAATTTGGTCAAAATTTAAAGAGGTAACAAAAAATTTTAATATTGAAAAAAATAACTTTTTTAAAGATGTAAAAAACGAGCATTTAGATAATTTAAATGAAAAGAAGTTACTTATTGAGCGTGCAATAGCATTAAAAGATAGTGATGATTGGGATGTTGCCACCGAAATAATGAAAAAAATACAAGCTGATTGGAAAAATATTGGGCACGTTCCTCGTAAATATTCTGATAAGTTATGGAAAGAGTTTAAAGATGCTTGTAACCATTATTTTGATAGACTTCATTCTGAGCAAGATGCTGGTAATAAGGTGGAATTGGAAGCTGTCTCTTATACACATCT
>SDWL01000448.1 GCA_004195315.1 Lutibacter sp. | reverse complement strand
AGATGTGTATAAGAGACAGATAATGTACCGTGGAATTTGTTGTAGTATCTATTTTAATGTCTAGGGTTTCAATCAAAGGTTGGTTGATGTCTAATTTATTTACAATTTTATAGTCAATTACTTCCAAATTATTGAAGTTATTTTCAAATTCGGAAATTATATCATCATTACTTTTATTTAGAATGTTTTTTCTTCTTAATAGAGCATTGTATCCAAAATTTACTTTTCTAAGTTTTCCATGAAAAGTACCATCTTCATGAAGTTTTAAACTAACTGAAATTTGATTTTTAGAATTATTTTCAGGAATAATATCTATCCAATAACTGCTATTTTCAAAATCCATGACTCTTCCATAGCCATTTAAACATCTGTATGGTAATAAACCAAAAGGAGTAAGTTTGTCTGTAGCGTCTAATAAATAGGATTTATTGTTAATAGTTACTCTTGCAAGCATATAATTAAAATCTGATATAACAGGGTGAAGTTTCGTAGGATAGCCATTTTCGCGTGTTGAAATAAGTACCAGTTCAGCATTTATACCTACAGATTTAAGCGCATTAATTAATGAAATGTTAATTTCACCAACATTACCTGTTTTATTTATGAGTGCATTTTTAATATTAATTTCAGAAAATAACCCATATTTCTCATTCCAAGTAAAATAGCTTTGAATAAAACTAAAAAGAGTTTTCGCTTTTTCTAAATCAGTAGTTAATGAATTAATTTCATCAGGTACTATTTCTTTAAAAAGTTTTATTTGCTTTAATTGACCACCAATATCTTTATCACTTTTAAATTTTTTATCTACTGCTTTCCAAGTTGTTGTATGAATTACTTTAGTTCCGTTAATACGTTTAAATTCGGCTAATTCAAATTTTATTTTTGAAATAAAATTGTGTTTAGATGTCATAAATTCATTTTCTTCTTTGAAAGCTGGAATATTTTCCATGGCATAGGTTACTACTTCACAGCTTGAAGCTCTTTCAAATTCAGAAACAACAAAACAATTTTTTTTAACTATTGAAGAATTTGTTTTTAATTTTAAAGTACCATTTAGTTTTCGGTTAAAAACATAATTTCCAGGTATAGAAGCAGTGTATTGGCTAAATTTTACGGGAATATCTGTTTGAAATACCCAACTTGGTAAACGAAAAAGAAAAGGAGATTCTATGGTATATTCAACTTCAATAATACTTCCTTCTTTTAAATTAGGCATAGTAAATTTAACTTCTCTCCACTTGTCATTTATTTTTTCTTCATAAATATTCTCTTTATCTAAATGGGTTTTATCAAAATTATTATGAGTTACTGCTTTGATATTAATTACAGCATCTTTTTCAAGAGTAGTATTGTATAACAAAATTTTAATTGTACCCTGATTTTCAAACTCTTCATTATTAAAGAATTTTATTTTTTTATAATATGTTGTGCTAACAAAACGTTGCTTTTTTCTTGCTAATTCATCTAATTTAGTCAAAAAAACTGTGGTGCCTAAATCCAATACTGTCTCTTATACACATCT
>SDWL01000447.1 GCA_004195315.1 Lutibacter sp. | reverse complement strand
TATTAGAAGGTTTTAAATAACATTGTAGTACTTAATGTAGTTACTACAGTAATAAAATTAGATAAACCTCAGCATACTTTTACATCGTTGAACCTTAAAACATATAACGATGCAAGAAAGTAAAATCACCCAAGTACACGGAGTAAATCCACAAGAATTTAAAGACAGTATTATTTCAGATATTAAAGCTGAATTTGACAAACTATCTCAAAATTTCCAACCTGTTTTACCTCCTGAATATCTTACCCGACAAGAAGTAGCCAAAATCCTTAAAATATCTTTAGTCACTTTAAGTGATTGGAATAGAAAAGGCATTTTAAAACCTTATCGATTAGGCAATTTAATAAGATACAAACAAAGTGAATTAGACCAGGCTTTAATCTCAATCAATAAAAAGTAATAGTTGTACGACACTATTAAAATAGTGCAACAACTAAACCAACTCCCCATACAAATTATGAAAGAGGTAAAAGAACCTTTTGAATGGTACGGTTTACTTTGGAAACCAAAATTTAACAAATTCGGTTCCCTAACTGCTTATTATTCCGAATTAAAAAATCTTAATCTAAGTATTAAAGATTATGAATTAACAGTAACCAATTCATTACAAAAATTCTATATGGATAATAATTATGAAGTATTTACATATTTACAAGTAGTAGATGCTTTTCAAAAATTAAATAACTGTCTTCCGTTTAACATTTATAAGGCTGCAGTAAAAAAGATAGCAATAGGTGTTGTTATTCCAGAAGATGCGAATCCAATTCTTAGTACTTGGGTTAGTTTTTCTAACAAAAAAGCCTTTCCTATGCTAAGCAGGAATAAAATGTATGGTTTAAAATATTTCCTTACAGAGTACGATGTAAAAGGCTATAATAAAACCACTGAAGTAAAACACCACAACAACATCAATTTAAATCAACCGTATTTCAGGTTTGAAGTTGAAGTAAAACGGATTAACAATTTAAACAGAGGTAAAAATCAAATAGGAATCTACACCGTTCAAGACCTCATCAATCCTATTAAATATGAAAAATTAGCCAATTATTTAATTGATAAGTATCTTAAAATAGAGAAGAAACCTACCCTCAATTTAAAAGAAACATCTCTAAAAGAAAAACGGTTAATAGCTACTTTTAAAGATATTGAGGTCTTAAATAGCATCAAAAAGGAACATCCAGATAGCTATAAAAAGGACAGAAGAGAATACAACCACCTCATCAATAAATTAAATGATAACACTTTTCAAGATCAAATACTTGAGAAGTTAAAACAACAAATTCAATTCAGTTTAAATAACCAACAATTTACAACTTGTAATATAGTTTAAAACAGGGGTAAAAAAGAAATGTAAAAATGGCAATAAAAGAGATAGATAAATTAAAGTTAAAAGAAATTGAAAATAAGTTAGAAATAACTATTAAAAAGTTAGAGAAATTGCAATCTTCAATTTTAGAAAAACAAATAATTGACAATGCAGATTTTATTCAGTTAATGCAAATAAGCAACAGTACTGCAAAGAATTGGCGCAACAAAGGAATAATTGCTGTCTCTTATACACATCT
>SDWL01000446.1 GCA_004195315.1 Lutibacter sp. | reverse complement strand
AGATGTGTATAAGAGACAGGTCTATGAAGAAGTTAAAGAGAAACCTTTTAATAATATTCGTTATTGTTGGAAATTTGCTTTTTTCTCAACAAAATGAAACTAAAAATTTTCAGCTAAAATGGAAGGATAATGTTAACTTTAGTATAAATAAAAACCTTAAGATAAAAACGAGTTTAGTTGAGGGTAATTTTATTGATGAAAATTTAAACCCTTCTTTTTCTGAAATGTGGGAAGTGGCAAATGGAGCTGAATTAACAAGTTATTTTATTAAAAATATTGTCTTTGAAATATTAACTAAAAATAGTACTGATTTAATTAATATTAACCACATTCCTACAAAGCTAAATTTAGAATTTAATATTGTAAAATCTAGAAATAAAACTTTTGCAGTTTTAAACTTAACACCTTTTTTAAAAGAAGGAATTATTATAAAGAAAATTGTTTCGTTTGATTTGGAATACAACTTAGAAGCATCTAAAAAAAATAGGTATGCAAAAAATTCTACAGTTAAAAACTCTGTTCTAGCTTCGGGTGATTGGTATAAATTTGCTATTGATACTTCCGGAGTTTATAAATTAGATAGAGATTTTATGGAGAGTTTAGGAATTGATGTGAAATCAATAAACCCTAAAAATATTCAAATTTATGGAAATGGAGGGCAAATGCTTCCATTTAAAAATAGTGATTTTAGATTTGATGGATTACAAGAAAATGCTATTTATGTAAAAGGTGAAGACGATAACAACTTTGATAGTGATGATTATGTGCTGTTTTATGCAAAAGGTCCCCATACTTGGAAAAATATTGAAAGTGGTAATCTAAACGAGATTGAACATCAGTTTAATATTTTTTCAGATGAGTCATATTATTTTATTACAATTGCCGGTTCTCAAGGAAAAAGAATTATTGATAACACACAAATTTTAGCATCAGCAAATCAACAAATCGCAACGTTTCATGATTATACTTTTTTCGAAAAAGATGATGTTAACTTGTTTGCAATTGGGCAACAATGGTTTGGAGATAGTTTTAGTATAGAAAATATTCATAAATATTCTTTGCCTTTTAATAATATAGATAGTTCAGAAGACATAATTGTGAGAGTTAGAGGGGTAGCAGAATCATCAATTGCGTCACAAATGCAAGTTAAAGTAAATAATCATCCTTTATTTACTGTTAATTTACCTGCTAATGGAGGACTAACAAAAGCTGTAGCAAATAAAAATAGCGGAGCGTTGCAATTAACAGGAAATTCTGTAAATATTGAAATAACTTATAATAATAATGGTAATCCTTCAGCAAAAGCATATTTGGATTATATAGAGGTTTTAGGTAAGAAAAAGCTAATAGCATCTGGAAAGCAATTTTCTTTTCGAAATTTTGATATAACAAATACTTCAGGTGTTTTTGAGTATGTTATTGAAAATTCATCAAATATTAATTGGATTTGGAATGTAGCAGATGCGCAGAATCCTAAAAATATTTTAAATGAATCTACAGGTTCTAATTTTACATTTAAAATTAATGGTTAACCGAATTCACGTTCGGTCTTCTTGCTGCTTGCTTATG
>SDWL01000066.1 GCA_004195315.1 Lutibacter sp. | reverse complement strand
AGATGTGTATAAGAGACAGTGGTTATGGAATGCAAATTGGTGAGAGAGTTAGAGTTGGCAAAATGCGACACTTATTTAATCCATATATTAGTTTAATAGAGAAAAAAGAAAATTGTAAAACAGTATGGCATAAAGGTCATACATTTTGGAAATATGAAAATAAAATTATTTCAATTTCAAATAAACCAATGTGGTTAACAATTATTCATGAAAGAAATAAATCTAATAAATTTAGAGGTTTTGGAGATGTAAGTCCTTCAACCTTGAAAGATTTTAATATTAAACCTTCGAAATTAAAAATACTTGTAGACAATTTTGAGAATAATGAATTATGGAGATTTACGAGTTTTAAAAATAAATTTTACTTATTTACAGCATATTTTAGCAAAAAGATAAAGAGATCCACAGGTTTTTACAATATCAAAATTAAGTTTGATAAAAATAGATTTGATTAATTTTATCGCAAATGATAAAAACAGAATTATAAATAATTTATTTAGTAAAAAAGGCTTCAAAACTTACTACAATTATTTATAATAATTAAAGGATTGGCAAAAAATGTAGTAGCTTCAGACAATACAGTAGCGGTAAGAATTGTACAAATCGAATTTTGTAAATAGTTAATAACTGGGTTTGGAAAACCAATAGTTTCTACTTCATAAAATAGAAGCTAAAGCCAACTTCAACGTCTAAAAAAATTAAATAAATTAGCTAACCTATTTTGGATAGCGTAGACTATATTGTAAATTTGCAGCTCGAAGCAACATGTAACAAATCGTAGCTATATTTAAAGTAGCTGAAAATAGTTAATTATAAGTGCTTAGTAAAAAATAGTAATTGGTTATTAAAGTGATGAGATTCTGAAACAAGTTCAGAATGACAATCTAAAATTATTTTTATTCAGACTCTACATTATTAAATATGTTTAAAGAAAAAAATCATAAAGATGCTTTAACGCATCCAATTTTTAAATTCATATCAAAAGCATCAGCTAATTTACAATTAGAAACCTATGTAATTGGTGGTTTTGTACGTGATTATTTTTTGAAAAGAGGTACTTCAGATGATATTGATATAGTAGCAATTGGTAGCGGAATAGATTTGGCAAGAGCCGTTGCGCAATTGTTACCTAATAAACCAAAAGTGCAAGTTTTTAAAACCTACGGAACGGCAATGTTACGTTTTGAGAATATTGAAATTGAATTTGTAGGAGCTAGAAAAGAATCTTATAATGAGAAAAGCAGGAATCCGGTTGTTGAAGATGGTACTTTGCAAGATGATCAAAACAGACGTGATTTCACCATAAATGCATTAGCTTTAAGTTTAAATGAAACAAATTTTGGAGAATTATTAGATCCTTTTGAAGGATTGAAAGATTTAGAAAATAAAATTATCAGAACACCATTAAATCCTGATATTACTTATTCTGATGACCCTTTACGAATGATGCGTGCTATTCGTTTTTCATCTCAATTAAATTTTAAAATTGAAAGTGAATCTTTAAATGCCATTACACGAAATGCAAGTAGATTAGAGATTATTACTAAAGAACGAATTATTGTAGAATTTAATAAAATTATGTTTTCTGATATTCCTTCAGTTGGACTTTTATTATTGCTTAAAACCAATTTACTTGAACGATTTTTGCCAGAGTTAACAAATTTATTAGGCGTTGAAGAAGTTGAAGGGCAGAAGCATAAAGATAATTTTTACCATACCTTAGAAGTTGTAGATAATATTTCTAAAAATACCAATGATCTTTGGTTGCGTTGGGCTGCACTTTTACATGATATTGGGAAAGCACCAACTAAAAAATTTCACGAAACTATTGGTTGGACTTTTCATGGACATGAGTTCAAAGGTTCAAAAATGGTATATCAACTATTTAAACGTTTAAAAATGCCACTAAATGACAAAATGAAATTTGTTCAAAAAATGGTTTATTTAAGTTCTAGACCAATAGTATTAGCAACAGATGTAACCGATTCAGCGGTACGCCGTTTAGTTTTTGATACAGGTGACGATATTGATAGTTTAATGACTTTGTGTGAAGCAGATATCACTACTAAAAACCCAAATAAATTTAAAAATTACCACAGCAATTTTAAAATTGTTCGTCAAAAAATTAAAGAAGTTGAAGAACGAGATCACGTTCGTAATTTTCAACCTCCAATTTCAGGTGAGTTAATTATGGAAACCTTTAATTTAAAACCTTGCCGAGAAATTGGAACTATAAAAGATGCTATAAAAGAAGCAATATTAGAAGGTGAAATTAAAAACGATTATGATGAGGCACATGCTTTTATGTTAAAACGAGCTAAGAAATTAGGATTGAAAAGGAGTTAATAGTTTTTAGTATCAATTTTTAAGTTAATTAATAGATAGTTTATTGTGAAGTTTTGATGTAAACTGTAGCAACCTGTTTATTAATAACGGTATAATCAGGTCGTTACACTTCTTGCAAATACATAATTGTAATTAACTATTGTCAATTATTTAAAAAGATTGCATAGTAACTAACTTATAATATTCGCCCTTTTTAGCTAATAATTCTTCGTGTTTCCCTTTTTCTGCAATTTGCCCTTTTTTCATTACCACAATTAAATCAGCTTTTTGAATAGTTGATAAACGGTGAGCAATTACTAATGATGTTCTATTTTCCATCATTTTTTCTAAAGCCATTTGTACCATTTGTTCGCTTTCAGTATCTAATGCAGATGTTGCTTCATCCAAAATCATTATTGGAGGATTTTTTAAAACAGCACGCGCAATACTTAAACGTTGTTTTTGTCCGCCAGAAAGAGTATTCCCACTATCTCCAATATTAGTCTCATATTTAAGAGGTAAATCTTTAATAAATTCATGAGCATTTGCAATACTTGAAGCTGCAATTACTTCTTCTGAGGTAGCATTATTAACACCTAAACTAATGTTGCTTTTTACAGTATCATTAAATAAAATAGAGTCCTGACTTACAATTCCCATTAAACCACGAAGTGATTTTTGAGTAATGTCTTTAATATCAATACCATCAATTTTAATAACACCACTATTTACATCGTAAAAGCGTGTAATTAAATTTGCTAATGTAGATTTTCCACTCCCAGATTGTCCAACTAAAGCAACAGTTTTTCCTTTTGGAATATGTAAGGAGAAATCTTTTAGAACATATTCATCTAAATATTTAAATGAAATATTTTCAAAGACAATGTCTTTATCGAATGATAATTTATTAGTGGCATTAGGTTTGTCAACAATCGTATTTTTAGTTTCAAGAATATCAATAATTCTTTCTGCAGAGGCATTACCTTTTTGAATACTATAAAATGCTGTAGAAATAGCTTTTGCAGGATTTAAAACTAAATAAAATAACCCAATGTATCCAAAAAATTCTTGAGGTGCCATTTCGCTATTTTCACCCAAAACTAATCTTCCACCATACCATAAAATTGCAATGATAGTCGCTGAGCCTAAAAATTCACTCATTGGAGATGCTAAAGTTTTACGATGCAAAACACTCGTCATTAAATTTCTAAATTTGGTTGTAGACTTAGTGAATTTTTGTTCTATTTTTTCTTCAGCATTAAAACCTTTTATAATACGTAAACCTGTTAAAGTTTCTTCAATAAAAGATAAAAAGTTACCCGTTTCTTGTTGTGCTAATAGTGAATTAGCTTTTAACTTTTTACCTACGGCTGAAATTATAAATCCAGATACGGGCAATAGAATAAATACAAATAATGTCAATTTTGCGCTAATGGCAAACATAGAAATTAATGTAAGAATAATGGTTAAAGGTTCACGAACAATAGTTTCTAAAGATGTTAAAAAAGAAACTTCAACTTCTTGCACATCAGAAGTGATACGAGCAATAATGTCTCCTTTTTTCTTTTCTGAAAAGTAGGCGAGTGGCAATTCTATAATTTTTTTATACAAATTATCACGTAAATCTTTGATAACTCCATTTCGTAAAAAAACCAATACAAATGAAGCTAAATAGCGGAATAAATTTTTAAAGAAAAATAAGCTAAAAGATAAAATACAGATAAAAAGTAAGGCTTTATCTATTCCGCCACTTTCCATCATTTCAGTTACCTGATAATTTAAAGAGCCTTGTACATATTTAAACAATGTTGCGATGCCTTCATAAACTGGTTTTTGATAGGTTTTTTTTTCCTCACCAAATAATATTCCTAGTACAGGAATAAAACTTAAGACAGATAACACGTTAAATATGGCATACAAAATATTAAAAACCACGTTAAGCCACGCATATTTAACATAAGGCTTCGCAAAGTTTAATATTTTTTTGAAGTAATTCATTAAGCTAATTTCATTTCTTTAATAATACGTTGAATTTTAATATCTAATTCAGCTTCAATTTTAATTGAATTTTCAATTGAATCTAATGGAGAATTAACACTAAAATAGAATTTAATTTTTGGTTCAGTTCCACTTGGTCTGGCAGCAACTTTTGTTCCATCAACAGTTTCATAAATTAATACATTTGATTTTTCTAAATCAATAATCTCAATTTTACCTGTTATAAGATTTGTTTTTGTCGAAGATTGATAATCACATAAAAATTCTACTTTAGAACCATCAATTTCTGTTACTGGGTTTTCACGTAATTCCACCATCATTTTGCTAATTTTCTCAGCACCATCCATTCCTTTTTTTACAATTGCAATTAAATGCTCTTTATAAAAATTATGTTTTGTATAAATGGTGAGCAGCTCTTTATAAAATGAACTTCCGTTCGCTTTTGCATTTGCTGCAATTTCACAAGCTAAAAGTGTGGCTGTTACCGCATCTTTATCTCTTACAAAATCACCAACCATATACCCAAAACTTTCTTCTCCACCACCAATAAAGTCTTGTTTTCCTTCAGCATCACGTATCATTTTAGCAATCCACTTAAAGCCAGTTAAACCAACTTTAGTTTCTACACCATAACTTGCTGCTATTTTATTAACTAAATTAGTAGAAACTATTGTTGAGCCAACAAATTGTTTGCCGTTTAATTTTCCTTGTTTTTTCCAATTTTTAATCAAAAAATCAGTCATAACACTCATTGATTGATTTCCATTCAAAAGGGTCATTTCATCGGCTTCATTTCTTACAGCTATACCAATTCTATCAGAATCTGGGTCTGTTCCAATAACTATATCAGCGATTATTTTATCCGCTAAATCTGTAGCCATTTTTAAAGCCGCAGGTTCTTCAGGATTTGGAGATGCTACTGTTGGAAAATCACCATTTGGTACTCTTTGTTCTTCAACAATATTTACATCAGAATACCCTGCTTCTGCTAATGCAAAAGGTATAGATTTAATAGAGGTACCGTGTAATGAAGTGAAAACAATTTTTAAGTTTTCTCTTCCTTCAATGTTGAAAGTTCCATTTTTTACAGAAGCATTTATAAACGCTTCGTCAACTTCTTTACCAACATATTCAATAATACTTTCATTGGCTTTAAAGTTAATTTCAGAAAAATCTAAACTATTAACTTCATTAATAATATTGGCATCATCTGGCGGTATAATTTGCCCACCATCATTCCAATACACTTTATAACCGTTATATTCAGGTGGATTGTGAGAAGCCGTTAAAACAATACCTGCATCACACCCTAAGTGTTTTACTGCAAAGGAAAGTTCTGGTGTTGGACGCATATCTTCAAATAAATACACTTTAATATTATTTGCTGAAAGCACATCTGCTACAATTTTTGCAAATGGCTGACTATTATGTCTACAATCGTAAGCTATTGCAACTTTATGTTGTTTGTTTGGAAATGAATTTTTAATATAATTTGCTAGTCCCTGAGTAGCTTTACCTAATGTATATTTATTAATTCGATTAGTTCCTGCACCCATAATACCACGCATTCCACCTGTTCCAAATTCTAAATCTTTATAAAAACTTTCAGTTAATTGTTCTGAATTAGCAGCAATTAATTGTTTAATTTCTTGTTGTGTTTCAGTATCAAATGTATCAGTTAACCACAATTGGGCTTTCTCTAAAATTGTCATAGTGTTCATTGTATAATTTAGTGCAAAAATAAGGTTATTTATGATTTAAAAAAGTCAATAAATAATACTTTTAGCTAAAACGTTATAAATTAATTTTTTTTGAGATAGAATAGCGTTTTTCATCAGATTTTGTACGTAAAATAATTTCACCTAAAAAACCAGCCAAAAAGAACTGTGTACCAATAATCATAGTTACCAATGCTATGTAAAATTGTGGGCGTTGGGTGATTAATCTGCCTTCAGGATTTAAAAATATTTTATCAATACCTAAATAAAAGGCAAAGGTGCAACCAATAATAAACATTATAGTTCCTAATAATCCGAATAAATGCATAGGTCTTTTACCAAATTTAGATAAAAACCAGATTGTAATTAGGTCTAAAAACCCATTAATAAAGCGATCCACACCAAATTTAGTAACACCAAATTTACGTGCTTGATGTACAACTACTTTTTCACCAATTTTAATGTAACCAGCATTTTTTGCAAGTACTGGAATATAGCGATGCATTTCTCCGCTAACATCAATGTTTTTCACAACTTCTTTTTTGTAAGATTTTAAGCCACAATTAAAATCATTTAATTGCACTCCAGAAGTTTTTCGTGCTGCAGCATTAAATAATTTTGAAGGTATGTTTTTTCTTATTTTAGAATCGTATCGCTTTTTTTTCCAGCCCGAGATTAAATCGAAGCCGTCATTTTTTATTAAGTTGTACAATTCAGGAATCTCATCTGGGCTGTCTTGCAAATCGGCATCCATAGTAATAATTACATCACCTTGTACTTCTTTGAATCCCGCGTTTAATGCTTGAGATTTCCCATAATTTTTTTGAAATCGAAGACCTTTTACATTCGCATTCTTTTCTGATAATGTCTCAATAACATTCCAAGAGTTATCGGTGCTACCATCATCAATAAAAAGTATTTCATAAGAATAACGATTGGATTGCATAACTTTTGCAATCCAATCGTGTAATTCATTTAAAGATTCGTCTTCGTTAAGTAGTGGAATTACTACTGATATATCCATTTATATATTTTTATTAAATACTAGTGATTTCTTCGTCAGATTTTTTCATAATTAAACCTCCAATTAGAGAAATAATAAAACCTACAAATAAACTACCAATAATATTCATTGCAGCGGCTATTACAGGACCTGTCATTTTTTCAGCCATTGCCATTGAAGCCTCTAATTGTTCATCTGTGAAATTAGGATACTGTTCTAATAAATTTTGTTGTTGAACTTCAGCCATTCTAGTAAAATACTCAGGTTCAATGAAATTGGTGAAAATTAATGTGTAAGCAACACCTATCAATCCTGAAATTAGAGCAATTCCTAATCCTGTTTTTAAAGCTTCACCTAAAGTTAAGAAACCATCATTAAGTTGTTTGATTTGCTTTATCCCCATAATAATAATTGCAACTGTAATTGCAATCCCTATTACTGCCATTGACCAGTGCGGGTCATAAATTTTACCCATAGCAAAGATTGCAACGTTCAATAAAATTCCAGTAAATCCTAATATTAAACCATAGTTTAACATTATTTGTTTAGGAGTTGTTGTTTGGTTTTCCATAATAAAAGTTTGATTTTAGATGAACAAATATACTAAATACCGATTTAGTTATGATGTTAATTGTTAATATTAATAATTAGTTTTAAATTAATTTATTAGTAAACAGTTCTTTAAAAATGTTACATAAAAATATAAAAAAATGATTGTTTATCGTTAAAAATGATTGTAAATTTGCACCTAGGCAAGTCCTACACAACTAGCTCCCTTTGAATCCTCCAGGGCGGGAACGCAGCAAAGGTATTAGGTTGTAGCAGTGTGATGTAGGTAGCTTGCCTTTTTTTATGCCTTTTTTTTTAAATTTCACAAAATAGAAATTACTTCAAAATTAATTGCACATGCAATTATAATATTATTCCAAATACCTTACTTTTGAAACTAATTTAGGAATTTTTAATCGTTCAATTTTTAAGCATTTAATGAAAAAAGTAGTTTTAATTACAGGAGGTTCTTCAGGAATAGGAAAATCTGTTGGTGAGTTTTTAACTCAAAAGGGATTTATTGTTTATGGAACAAGCAGAAATTCAGGCAATATTAAAAATCACCCATTTAAATTAGTTTCATTAGATGTTAATGATATTGAAACTATTTTAAAAGCTGTTGAAGAAGTTATTTCAAACGAAGGAAGATTAGATATTCTGATTAATAATGCCGGAATGGGAATTACAGGACCAATTGAAGAAACTCCTACCAATGAAATGCGTAAGGTTTTTGATACCAATCTTTTTGGGGCTATCGATGTAATGAAGGCAGTTTTACCTCAAATGCGTGCCCAAAAAAAAGGATTAATTATTAACGTAACTTCCATTGCAGGTTATATGGGTTTGCCATTTAGAGGAATTTATTCAGCAACTAAGGGTGCATTAGAAATTGTTACCGAAGCAATTAGAATGGAAGTTAAAAGTTTTGGAATTGAAGTGACTAACGTAGCTCCAGGAGATTTTGCAACAAATATAGCATCTGGTAGATATCATACTCCTGTTTTTGAAAATTCACCTTATAAAGAAAACTATCAAAGTAACTTAAATTTAATGGATACTCACGTAGATAGTGGGAGTGACCCAATTGAAATGGCTAAGGCTATTTATAAAATTATCAATACCTGTCTCTTATACACATCT
>SDWL01000445.1 GCA_004195315.1 Lutibacter sp. | reverse complement strand
CAAGTTGCAGGTGTAATTATTGGTGCAAGATTTTTGTATAAATCTATTTTTGAAATTTTATTTATGTATAAATAGGTAATAAATTGTAGTTATTTTATCCCTACCTATTTTTATTTTATGTATTATTGGTTATACTTGTACTTTAACAAATATTTAATGAATATTAAAATTACTTTTTTAGGTACTGGAACTTCTCAAGGAATTCCAGTTATTGCTAGTAAGCATCCAGTATGTTTATCTAAAGATAAAAGAGATAAGAGATTGCGGGTTTCTATTTTAATTGAATGGGCTAGTTTTGCATATGTTATTGATTGTGGCCCAGATTTCAGATATCAAATGTTACGAGCAAATGTTTCAAAAATAAATGGTGTTTTATTTACACATGAGCATGCGGATCATACTTCAGGTATGGATGATTTGCGTCCGTTTAGTTTTGTGTTAGGTGCTGTTCCTATTTATGCTTATAAGAGAGTTTTAAACTATTTAGCAACTAGATATGATTATATTTTTAATGATAACAACAAATATCCAGGAGCTCCAAGCATTCAACAAAATGAAATTAAAAATGAACCTTTTATTATAGGAGATATAAAAGCTATTCCTATTGAAGTTGGGCATGGTAAACTTCCTATTTTCGGGTTTAGATTTCAAAATGTGGCTTATTTAACGGATGTTAAAACCATATCTGAAATTGAAAAAAATAAACTTAAAAATTTAGATATTTTAATTGTGAATGCCGTAAGAATTAAACCTCATCAAACTCATTTAAATTTAGAAGAAGCACTTATTTTAATTGAAGAGTTAAAACCAAAGAAAGCCTATTTAACTCATATAAGTCAATATTTAGGATTTCATGCTGAAGTGGAAAAAACACTGCCAGAAAATGTGTTTTTAGCGTACGATGAATTAGTTATTGAAGTTTAAAAATTATTCTTTTAAAGCCCATTCAACCGCTTTTTCTGCATGAATTTTTGTAGTGTTAAATATTAGGATATTAACATCTTTATCTGAAATAAGTAATGGAATTTCAGTACAACCTAAAATGACTCCTTCTGCACCTCTTTTTTCTAAATTTTTAATGATAGTTTTATAAACTTCTCTTGAATCATTATTTATTACACCATGTACTAATTCATCAAAAATAATAGCGTTCACTAATTGCCTTTCTTCTTTAGTTGGAATTAAAACTTCAATTCCAAAATTATTAATTAAAATTTGTTTATAAAAGTCTTTTTCCATGGTAAACTTTGTTCCCAATAATGCGACTTTTTTTAAATTTTTATTTACAATATCTTGTCCGGTAACTTCAGCAATATGTAAAAAAGGTATTGAAATATTTTTTAGAATAGCATTATTGCATAAATGCAAAGTATTTGTACAAAGAACAACTATGTCAGCTCCAGCTAACTCTAATTTTTTTGCGGCATCACCCATTAATTTATCTAAAGCTTTCCAGTTATTTTTGTGTTGTAACTTTTCTATTTCTGCAAAATTTACTGAAATCATGATACTTTTACAAGAATGAAAACCTCCTAAAGTTTCTTTTACTTTTTTATTTATTAATTCGTAATAAATTAATGAAGATTCCCAACTCATACCACCAATTAACCCTATTGT
>SDWL01000444.1 GCA_004195315.1 Lutibacter sp. | reverse complement strand
GTATTTCATTGTGATTTATTGAGGCTAATTTAACGACATTGCTAAAATATTTAAGATAATAATTATACCATCTTAAATAAATGTTAATTAAGGTAAAGACGTTAAAAAATTAACATTGTTACATAATGAAAACTTTTTTTAAATTCAACCTACATTTTAAGTTATGATTATTATATTTGTGCATATATACTAAAACCTTTATTTCTAATGAATTTACACGAATATCAAGGAAAAGAATTGTTAAACAGTTTTGGCGTTAGAATACAACGTGGAATTGTTGCAGATAATCATAAAAAAGCAGTAGAAGCTGCAAAACAGTTAGCTAGAGAAACTGGCACTGGTTGGTGGGTTGTTAAAGCTCAAATTCACGCCGGTGGCCGTGGAAAAGGCGGTGGAGTTAAACTTGTAAAAAGTTTAGAAGAAGTAGGAACTATTTCTGAAAGCATTATTGGAATGATGTTAAAAACACCTCAAACATCTGCTGAAGGTAAAAAAGTACACCAAGTTTTAGTTGCGGAAGATGTGTATTATCCGGGTGATAACGAGCCAGAAGAATATTATATGTCGGTACTTTTAAACAGAGCTACTGGTAAAAATATGATTATGTATTCTACAGAAGGTGGAATGGATATTGAAACTGTTGCTGAAAAAACACCACATTTAATTTTTACTGAAGAAATTGACCCTTTAATTGGGTTACAACCCTTTCAAGCTCGTAAAGTTGCTTTTAACTTAGGTTTATCTGGCTTGGCACTTAAAGAAATGGTGAAATTTGTTACCTCTTTATATACTGCGTATGTACAATCTGATGCTTCTTTGTTTGAAATTAATCCAGTATTAAAAACCTCAGATGATAAAATATTAGCGGTAGATTCTAAAGTTACTTTAGACGAAAATGCTTTATATCGTCATAAAGATTTGGCAGAATTACGTGATTTACGTGAAGAAAATGAAATTGAAGTTGAAGCAAATGCTGCAGGTTTAAATTATGTAGATTTAGATGGTAATGTTGGATGTATGGTAAATGGTGCTGGTTTAGCAATGAGCACTATGGATTTAATTAAACAGTCTGGTGGTGAACCTGCTAACTTTTTAGATGTTGGTGGTACTGCTGATGCAAAACGTGTTGAAATAGCATTTAGAATTATTTTAAAAGATCCTAATGTAAAAGCTATTTTGGTAAATATTTTTGGAGGAATTGTACGTTGTGATAGAGTAGCACAAGGTATTATTGATGCTTTTATTAATATGGGTGATGCAATTAAAATTCCAATTATTGTACGTTTACAAGGTACAAACGCTATTGAAGCTAAAGAACTTATTGATGCTAGTGGATTGAATGTAATTTCAGTTACTGAATTTCAAGAAGCTGCAGATAAAGTAACTATAAAAAAAATTCGTGAGATAACTTTCGTTAACGCAAGGGATGTTTTAGGAATCATATACAATTCAAAAAGCGGAAACACTAGTTTAAAATGGAGACAAATCAGGAAACAAAATGGTAAAGTAACAGGAGAAGCATCATCAAATTCTCTTGTCAATCTAACAGAAGGTGGAGTAATTACTATGGATTGGGTAGAAAATTACCTAAGAAAAAAGAACGAAGAAGATAAGAATAAGA
>SDWL01000443.1 GCA_004195315.1 Lutibacter sp. | reverse complement strand
AGATGTGTATAAGAGACAGTAATAAAACTTCAAAAAAAACATTTGTATTCGATAAGATTAAAGGCTGGCTAATGCTGATAATTGTTGGAGGTGGAATATTGGCTTTAATAACGTGGTTTTATCAATTAACAACTTCTTCATTTTGGCTTTATACCTGGGCTTTAATTAGTTTTTTTACTGTTTTTATGAACCTTTTCTATTCAAAATTAATAGTTCCCTTATTCAATAAGCAAACTCCATTGGAAAATGGAGAATTAAAAAATTCAATTGAAAATTTTGCTAATAAAATTGGATTTAAACTCAATAATATTTTTGTGATTGACGGTTCCAAACGTTCCACAAAAGCAAATGCCTATTTTTCTGGCTTTGGATCTCAAAAAAGAATTACACTATTTGACACACTAATTAACGATTTAGAAAATGATGAAATTGTTGCTGTTTTAGCTCATGAAGTTGGACATTATAAACGAAAACACATTATTTATAACTTGCTATTATCAATAGTATTAACAGGATTTACTTTTTATATATTATCATTGTTAGTTGGGAATGCAACATTGTCTCAAGCATTAAGTGTAGAAACTCCTAGTTTTCACATTGGATTGATTGCTTTTGGTATATTATACAGTCCAATTTCTGAAATTACTAGTTTATTTATGAATCTATTATCAAGGAAATTTGAGTATCAGGCAGATAATTATGCAAAAGCAAATTTTGGAGCTGAAGCTTTAATTTCTTCTTTAAAAAAATTATCAAAAAATAGTTTGAGTAATTTAACACCACATCCTTTGTATGTTAAAATTCATTACTCGCATCCTACTCTATTTCAACGAATTTTAAATTTAAAAAAATAAACTTTTCTATTTGGTAGTCTATTTTAAAATAGTATTTTTAAACAATGGCATATAATTTAAGCATAGAAGAGGAAAACAAGGAAATCGCTAGACGATATAAAGATCTCTTGAAGGGTGCTTATCAATCTTTCACTAATGAAGATAAAAAAGAGATAAGAAAAGCCTTTGATATTTCATTAGAAGCTCATAAAAATCAACGGCGTAAAACTGGCGAACCTTATATTTATCATCCAATAGCTGTAGCTAAAATAGTGGCTTATGAAATTGGGCTTGACACTACATCTATTGTTGCTGCATTATTACACGATGTTGTTGAAGATACAGATTATACATTAGAAGATATTGAGCGATTATTTGGCGAAAATGTTTCTAGAATTGTTAATGGTTTAACTAAAATTTCTCACTTAAAAAAAGAACAGAGTGCATCTGTTCAAGCTGAGAATTTTAGAAAAATGCTTCTAACTTTAAATGATGACGTTCGTGTTATTTTAATAAAAATTGCTGACAGGTTACATAACATGTATACTATGGATGCAATGCCACAAGATAAACAAGTAAAAATTGCCTCTGAAACTTTATATATTTATGCTCCACTAGCCCATAGACTAGGATTATTCAATATTAAATCAGAACCTGTCTCTTATACACATCT
>SDWL01000442.1 GCA_004195315.1 Lutibacter sp. | reverse complement strand
CTAATAGTTGTTTTCATCAATTTCAGTTGTGAGAATAATGAGCAAAAAAAGAAAAAACTTAGGGATACTTCATTTACTCAAATAGAGTTAGGTAAAGTTATAGTAATGTCACCTTCAGAATTTAAAGAAAAATCTGTTAATCATACAATTGTTGATATTAGAACACCAAATGAGTTCAAACAAGGTTATATTAAAGATGCTATAAATATTAATTATTATGAAAGAAATTTTTTGAAAAAATTTAATAATTATGACAAAAACGAACCCATTTATATTTACTGTAGATCAGGGAATAGAACTTCATCAGCTGCAAAAAAAATATCTAAATTAGGGTTTAAAGAAGTTTATGATTTACGTGGAGGAATCTTAAATTGGTCAAAAAATAATAACCCAATAGAAAAGTGAAATGTTTAGAAAAATATTAATTTTAAGTATTTTGTTGAGTTTAATTGCGTGCAATAATTCATTAACAACAAAGGAAAAACAACAATACATAAAGAAAGGTAAGGAAATTACGAAAGCCTCATTTTCAGAGTTAAGTAGTAATTTAATGCAACAAATGAAAATTGGTGGTTCAGAACAAGCTATTCCATTTTGTAATACACAAGCAATGCCCATTACAAAAAGGATGGAAGATAAATTTAATGTAACTATTAAAAGAACATCAGATAAGTTAAGAAATTCTGAAAATAAGCCATCAAAAAGAGAATTAGAAATTATTAGCGATTACGAGAGTGAGTTGAAAAATAACAAAGAATTGATTCCTGTTGTTGAAATTAACATGGATAAAAATGTACAATTTTACGCTCCAATTATTATTGATAGTAAATGCATGACTTGTCATGGTAAACTTGGAGAAGGATTGAATGTTAAAACTGATTCATTAATTAAAACATTGTATCCAAAAGATTTAGCTAAAGGGTATAAAGAGGGAGATTTAAGAGGGATTTGGAGTGTGGAATTTAACAAATAATTACACTAAAAATTTCTGTTGAAGTGCATTTTAAACATATATTTTCGTAATTTTACCATCTCTAAAAAATATCAAAAATGACAACACTTGAAATATTAAATTTGAAATGTGGCGGATGTGCCAGTTCAATTAAAAAAGGAATTATAGCAGTTGAAGGAGTTAACAATGTAACAGTTGACTTGGAATCTTCAAAAGTTACTGTAGATACAACTAATGATGCTATTATATCTTTAGTTAAAAAAAAATTATCTAGTATGGGGTATCCTGAGGTTGGTGATTCTAATACTGTTTTACACAAAGCAAAGTCATTTGTGAGTTGCGCAACTGGAAAAATGTCTTCAAAAGAATAAGTTAAATAAAAACCCAAGTACAATACTTGGGTTTTTATTTATAATTAAATGTGATTATAATGGACAAGAATTTGAGATTTTTAAGTTAAAAATAGAAGGATAATTCTTCATTAATTTATCCATTGAATTTTTTAATAAATCCATTACTTCATCATACTCACCAATTATAACTGTACTCATTTTTCCAATTTCATAATTGATATTTGAATTTGAAATTAACTCAATGAATTCATTAACTGGTTTAGAATAATTTTCAGATCTGTCTCTTATACACATCT
>SDWL01000065.1 GCA_004195315.1 Lutibacter sp. | reverse complement strand
ATTCCACTACGTTACATTCGCAATGACGAATCATACCTTCATTACAAGGAGAGCCGAACAAACGAAGTAATCTCATCTCCGGCTTGATCGGAGATCTGTTTATAAGCAGGTCTTAATATTTCTTAATTTTATTTAATAAATTTTCTTTAGACCATTTATTTTTAGCTTTCTCATGATAGGTATAACCATAAGCGTAGCCATAACCATAGCCATATACTTTTTCATAATTGGTGTCATTTACCAAAACCGCCATATTCGGCAATCGTTTTTCTTCATACATCAATTTCGGAATTTCCAACATTCTCTTATCCATATAATTGGCTCTAATCACATAAATAAATAAATCTGCATATTCATTCAACAATAAGGTATCTGTTACTAAATTAATGGGAGAAGTATCTACAATTATATAGTCGTAATGTTGTTTTGCATAGGCAATCACTTCACCAAACCGTCCGTTCATTAATAATTCAGAAGGGTTAGGAGGTACTAGCCCCGAATGAATCATATCAAAACCATAATCGCTTACAGGTTCTATAACATCTGAAACTTTCAACTGGTCATCCATTAAAAAATGGGTCAATCCCTTATTTCCTTTTAACTTTAGGTAATCTGTAATTTTAGGGTTTCTAATATCAGAACCTATCAATAGTACTTTTTTAGAAGACAAGGCAAACACAGATGATAAATTGATGGATACAAACGTTTTTCCTTCCCCACTTATTGTAGACGTTACAAAAATTGTTTTTGAAGGTTCTTTCACCCCCGAAAGCATAAAGTTTATATTGGTTCTTAACAAACGAAACGACTCTGCTATACTGCTTCTGTCAATGTCAGAAACTACTACTTTTTCTTCAGTTTTAGATCTAGGAATATCTCCTAGCATAGGGGCTTTTACCACCAATTCTACATCTTTACGCGTCTGCACTTTATTATCTAATAAAAATAAGAGATATAAAATACCAAATGGAACTAAAATTCCTGCAACCAATGCTACTAAATAATACATTCTTCTATTTGGAGCTACAGGAATGTTACTCCCATACGCTTTGTCTATAATTTTTGCATTGGGTAAGGTAACTGCCAAAGAAATGGCATTTTCTTCACGTTTTTGCAATAAATACAAATACAATGTCTCTATAATTTGTTGTTGCCGTTGAATGTCTCTGTACTCTCTTTCTTGCTTAGGAACATTCGTAATTTTTGAATTGATACGAACTTCCTGTTGCATCACATCGTTTAAAGAGATGGTTAAAACCGATGTGTAATTTTCTAAACTTTGTAAAATACTTTTTCTGAATTGTGAAATTTGTGCATCTAAATTCACAATTACTGGATTTAGTGCACTAGAGCTCTTAAAAATACGATTTCGCTCCAGCACTAACTCATTGTATTTTAAAGTATTCTGACTCACAGAAGCGTCTTTTAAACCTAAATTAGCTGGAATTAAACCTTCTATAGTAGAAGAAATATAATCTGTCATATAATTCACCAAATTTAACTCGGTATTTAAATCTAGTATTTTGCCTTCAATAGCGGCATTTGATTTTGAAATAAAACTGGCTTCAGAAGCTATATCAGTTAATTTATTGGTGGTTTTAAATGCTTCAACACCTTTATCTACAGATGTTAAATCTTCAGTAATGATAGTAAGCCGATCATTTATAAATTTTTCAGTGCTCTTAGCAATAATGCTTTTATCTTCTACAGCATCATTGTTATACTGCGCTACCAAACTATTAAGTATGGCCTGTGCCTTTAATTTTACAGGATCTTTTAACGTGAGCAGAATAACACTTGAATAACTGTTCACCAAACGTATTTGAATCTGACTTCGGTACCTGTCAATCACATTTTGCAAGGAGCTTATTCGGATCACTATTTCCCTCTCTTCTTTCAAGCCATCAACAAGCATTGGAGTAATGGTAAAATCACCAAAACTTGTACGTACATTCTCCCCAAACACATGGTCACTTACGCGTTCCTCTTCACCATTTTTTAGGGTAAAATTTGTTGGCGATTGTATCAATACTGAAAAAACAGTATCAACCTTATAAAATGCCGCATCACCTGAAAAAAAATTCAATTTAATGGGTGAAAGTTCTTGAAACATTTCAGGGTTTTTTATTTTTCCCTTATCATAATAGGTCACATTAATTCCTAAATCTTTCACTACCCGTTCAATTAAGTTACGAGATTTTAGCAACTCAATTTCATTGTCTAACGATGTTTTATTATTGCCTAACAATCCTAAATCTTCAAAAGCAGAAAGCTCTGATGTTAAACGTCCATAATCCTTATCATCAATTAAAATGGTGGTTGAAACTTCATATAAATTTGAGACATATCGTAAATAAGTAAACATTAAACCAATTGAAATAATAAGGCCTAACAAAAACCACTTCCAATAATAGGCATACTTTTCTAACTCCTCACGTAGATTGATAGATGCATCATTTAATTTTTCAGTATTAAACTGATTTTCTTGTTGCATAAGTGTTGTATTAACGTGTAAGTAATAATGTTAATGAAATTAGGGTAGATACTATTCCTAAAATTGTACCAATATTAAATCCACCAGAAGCATTAATTTTTGCTTTGTTTGGTGTTACATACAGCACATCATTTTGCGCCAAATAGTAATAAGGCGAATTAAATAAGGCTTTATTGGTTAAATCTATATTCACAAAAACACGTTTACCATTTTCTTCACGCACCAGTAACACTTTGCTTCTTTTTCCTTGTATAGTTAAATCGCCTGCTAAGCTAATAGCTTCCAATACAGAAACTCTTTCATTAGGTATGGGAAAAGTACCTGGTGATTTAACTTCCCCTAAAACTGAAATTTTAAAATTCACCAATCGAATATTAACAACGGGGTTTTGAATATAAACAGATAAGCGATCTGTTAATAAGGCATTCAATTGTTTGGTTGTTAAATCTTTTACTTTTATTTTTCCTAAGACCGGAAAATTTAATTCGCCATCAATATTTACCAAATATTTAATTGATCCTGCAGACATTGCCCCTGCATTTTCAATTAAATTAAAAGGTGTAGCAGCTTCGCTGTCCAAAGCTGATACATTGATGTTTAACATATCTCCAATTTGTATTTCAGGTTCGTAATTTACAACTGTTTCATCTACATTTACACCTTCTACATCTTGGAAATACACTATTTTTTTTGAAGGCACACAAGCTATGGTCAATAGCGCAATACTAATTACCATGGAGTATTTGTATACTGTTTTTTTCATATTGTTGGTTAGCTTCTTACTTGATCCCAAACTTGATTAGGAATTTGTTGTTTTAATTTTTTTCTCTTTATTCATTTTGCTGTCAACTTGTGACAAGCTTGCTCTTAACTTATTGCCGTTTTATCTTCTAACTAATTTAAGAGCTGTTGTTCAAGTACTGCAATTGTTTTTTCTATTTCTTTATATCAAACGCTTCAAATTTAGAATTATTTGATATGAATTCTGGTACAATTTCCTTCATTTTAATAACTGTTTTGTTACTATTCAATTCTTCATTACATGCAATCAATGCTATTATATTTTTATGTACTGCAAAAGTATCAATTTCTTTTGCTTTAGCAATCATAATTTTTTCATGATGTGTTGCTGAAGTATTTTCTCCATCGGCTAACAATTCTTCATAAATTTTTTCGCCCGGACGCAGTCCTGTAATTTTAATATCAATATCCTGGGGATACTTTAAACCTGATAATCCAATCATATTCAACGCTAAATCATAAATTTTTATAGATTCTCCCATGTCAAAAACAAATATTTCACCTCCTTTTCCCATAGTGCCAGCTTCCAATACTAGCTGACAGGCTTCTGGTATAGTCATAAAATAGCGTGTAATATCTTTATGTGTAACGGTTAAAGGACCTCCATTTTCAATTTGAGATTTAAACAACGGTATTACCGAACCATTAGATCCCAATACATTTCCAAAACGAGTAGTGATAAATTTTGTGGAAGTTGTAGTTGTTTTTAAACAATTTATATACAGTTCTGCAATTCGTTTTGTAGCCCCCATAATGTTGGTTGGGTTTACCGCCTTATCTGTTGAAATCATCACAAATTTTGCAGCATTGTATTTTACCGCCAATTCAGCAATTGTTTTAGTACCTGCAATATTTACACACACTGCTTCATATGGATTATCTTCCATAAATGGCACATGTTTATAGGCGGCGGCATGAAAAACAAAGGTTGGTTGAAATTTATTAAAAATAGCATCCATCCGTTTTTTATTTCTAACATCAGCAACAATGCAGGTGATGTTTTTAAGATCATTCGCAAGGAAACTCTGTTGAAGTGTGTACAACTCAGATTCAGACTGATCTATTAACACTAAATGATGGTATTTAAATTTTGTTAACTGCCGTGTAATTTCACTCCCAATAGATCCAGCTGCACCTGTAATTAATATTACTTTATTATTAAATTCTTTTCTTAATAATGGGATATTTAATTCTATGGAAACTCTCCCCAATAAATCTTCAATTTTAACGTCTTTTATTTGGTGTATGTTTAAATTATTGTCAATCCAATCTTTTGCTGGAGGAACTATTTTTACTTTCACTGGATATTTTGAAAATTGATCAACAATTTCAATTAAACGTACTGGTTTCATTGTTTGCGTAGATAAAATGATTTCGTCTACTTTATAACTTCTTATAAAATCTTCGTCAATACGATCTGAGTTAAAAACAGATACACCATTAATTTTTTTTCCGACTTTACTTTTGTTATCATCAATAAAACCAACAACTTGATTTCCATTACTTTTGTCTTCCCTTAAAACGGAATAGGTTAATAAACCTGACTCACCAGCTCCATAAATCATGATTTTTTTAAAATCTTTATTTACTAAAACTAGCGTATAATAAAACTGTTTAAACAAATACCTACTAGCGATTAATATTATTAAATTTAATAAAAAATGAATAACTGTAACCGACATTGGAATTGTAAAACTCTCTAATATAAAAAAATAACGATTGATAGTAACGGCTCCTAGCAGTATAACTAACATTAAAACACTTGCGAAAAAAATATTGAAGGAATCACGAGTTCCTGTATGCCTAATAATACCTTTATAATAACCCGATACTAAAAAACTAATAAGTGCTGTAATAATTACAAAAGGAAGTTGAGCAATTAAGTGAGATTTATCAAAACCTAAATCAAAATTAAATCGGATTAAATAAGCAACAAAAAATGTATTTACTATAATGTATAAATCAATGAGTAATACAATCCATTTTGGGGTATTGTTATTTATTAATTTTTTTTTAAAATATTGTATCATAATATAAAATAAGCTTCTTAACTTTTAATTTTATTTAGTATAAGTACAATGAAACTTTCAAAGAAAACTTTCTTAAGACTCAAACAATTTTTAAGTTTTTTTGAATTTAAAATGAATACCATTTCTTAATTGGGATTTTGGGGTTTCAACTTACTCAACAAAGTTAACTTTTATAGCAGCTTTTAGCAAATATAAGCGTTTTTCTGTGGTTATGAATATGAATGAGGGAAAATATGTGGTTTTCGATTTTTATTTCGGTTACCTCAACCTTCATTTTCGAGAAAGCTGGAATCTGTAGCTTAGGTGTTTAATTCATGAGATTACTTTGTAATTTGTTGCACGCTCTTCACAATGACACTATATTTCGTCATTACAGAATAGAATGTAAAGAAAACAGCCAGTAGATTTTTTTAATGACTATGACACGTAGGAAAAGTAGAATGAAGTAATCTGTAACTTAAGAGTTTAAAAAAACATTTAGACTTGCTGTGGACAGATCTCCAATCAAGCCAGTGATGACATTTCCTACAAAAAATTTCTAATGCTATTTTTATACTTTTATAGGAGTTGAAAAATATCTTTTGTGATAAACGAACACTAATAATTCAACAATGGTTAGTGCTAATAGAAAACCTGTAATTTTTTTTATGGAGCTAGATAAGTCACCTCTCAACAAATAGAATTCAAATCCTAACATGATAAAGTAAAATGCCTTAATATATAGCTTCTTAAATCCCTGTAGTTGTTTAAAATCAAGAAATGCATTAAAAAAAATTAGAACAACTAAAAACAATAAAATACCTAAATAACCCCAGTTGGCATACCCTTCGGCAAAATAAGGCATTGCAACATTTAAATACGAATAACCAACCGTTTCACCTAATAAATGCCCTGTTCCATGAGGTTTATTTTCCCATTGTGATTCCTGAACAAAAAAAAGTAAACCTCCTAAAAACTGTCTTCCGTTGGTAATGATAGATTCATTTATCAATAACGATAAATTTTGAAACGCATCAAAATGTCCAGAATTAAATAGTTGATAATCAAACTTAAAAATACCTTCTTTAAAAAATCTAAAACTATTAAACAACGGAAAAACAACTAAAACACCTCCCATAAATAATAGTACGTAATTGAATCCTTTTCTTAAAAATGGTAGATATAAAATGAACAAAGGAATGTATAAAGCAGCTAAAATACCTCTTGAAAGTGATGTTGGAAAGCAACTTACTAAGAACAATAGCAACAGGATAAAAGTATGTTTATCTCTTTTCTTTTTTAGCCATAGGGCATAGAGCAACACAAAAAATGGCACGTAACGCATAATAGAAAGTATTGAATACCCTATCAGCCCAAGATTGGAATTCAATTTCATCCAGTTTTCTTGAGGTCTATACACTAAAACATTCCAATTAAATTTTATTAGATAGAAATAGATTGCTAATGCTAGTATTGAAATGCTATAGAAAAATATGACGCTATATTCCCTTTCTTTTACTGTTTCTGTTTCTGTTTCTGTAGTAGATTCTTGCTGAATTAAAAAATTTAAAAGAAGTTGATACCCAATTAAATACAGAACAAGTATCCCTAGCAATAAGCTACCATATTTCATATAAATTTCGTTGGTGAGTGGTTCAACACTAAAAAATGAGGCGTTGTTTTTGAATTGAACAGCTGGTGCTAATGAAAAAAAGAAGTAATAGAACAAACAGAAGGTTTTGTTTAAAGAGTAGCTCATTGTATCCATTGAACCAAAAATTCCGTACAACGAGAACAATCCAATACTCATAAAAATGGATAAAATGGATAGATTGTACCGTTGTCCGTTATTTAAAAACACAACAAAAAATGTGATGATGGCGATGCTAAAAAATAGGATGTTATGTATCTGGTATTTTTTAAAAAACAACTTCATTTATCACTATTTTTAAATGAATAGTACGACCATCCCGCATATAATACTCTCCCTAAAAGCAATGTGATAGCACCTCCAAAAAAAGGATATATAGGTATTAAAAAACTTCCTAAAATTATAGTAATTAAACCTGAAAATCCTGTAATTATACTAAATAATGTATCTTTATAATGTGATAATAAGCCGTGAATACCGTAACTAGATATAACACCCATTAAAAAAGGGATTGGGCTTAAAATTTTCACAATTACTATCGTTTTTTGATACTCTTCAACAGCTTCTAATGACAACCAATTTAAGATTAAATAATCACTTCCAAAAAATAATAACAAACTTAAAAAAGCTCCAATAAAAAGTAATAGTATTCTTGATGGAAACATTATTTCTTTTGTTCTGTTTATCATGGGGTAAAACACTTTTGTTAAAATGGCATTTACTGTACTAAATGCATTGGTAATTTTTAAACCTACGTGCATAAAACTTACCTGTTGAGGCAATCCAAAAACACCAACTAAAAATACAATAATATTCCCAAAAGTAGAAGGAAGCAATGAATTTATAAATGAACTAAAATTTAATTTTAAGTACTCAAATACTTTTTTAATAGAAATGAATTGCAATTTAATTTTATGCTTTTTGAGCACCCATACAAATAGTAATATGGTGATAAGAATCATTCCAATAGCTTCAAATAAAGGGATGTATATGTAATCTGCTTTTTCGTTCACAAAAATCAAAACCAACAACACATAAATGATTGTTTTTACTAAATTTATGAAGGCTTCAAATTTCATTTTCTCCATTCCTAAAAAAAACCAACGCAATGAAAACAATTCTCCTATTAATAGAAATGAAGTAAAAAAATAAAGGGTTTTAAACTCCCAAAAGATTGGAAATATAAATATCAGTAAAATAAACACACTATACTCTATACTAAAGAGTACAATTTTTACAGAAAATACTTCATTAAATAGTTGATTTATTTTCTCTGGGTTCTCTTTGTTTTTAGCTATTTCCCGAACCGTTGCTAAACTAAACCCATAATTTAAAACATTCATAAAAAACAAGACTAATGCCATTGCAAAAGCATAAATCCCGTAGTTTATTAGCCCTACTTTTACAATCAAAAAAGGAATTAACCATAGTGCTATTCCTAAATCTATTGCTTTTATAGCGAATAATGAAAACGTATTTTCAATAAATTGGTATACTATATTTTTGCTCAATGCTAATGTGTATTCAATTTTTTAATGCTAATACAAATAACGTATTTTTACTTAAAAACCACATAGATTTATTCTATAAAAAAACAGAATAACACATAACCGTCATTCTCACGAAGGCGTGAACACATAACCGTCATTCTCGCCCTCGCTTTCGCGAGGATAAACTCCAGCGGGAATTTTTTGAATAGAACTGCATAGTTACATTTAGATTTGAAATGTACAGATCTCCGATCAAGCCGGAGATGAGATTAATTCGTTGTTTATTCCACTCTCGTAGCAATGATTGTGTATTTCGTCATTGCGAATGTAACGTAGTGGAATGAAGTAATCTGTAGCTTAGGAGTTTAAAATCATGAGATTGCTTCGTTTGTTCCGCTCTCCTCTAAATAACGGTGTATTTCGTCATTTTAAAATCATGAGATTAATTCGTCGTTTATTCCGCTCTCCTCTCAATGACGTTATGATTTGTCATTACGAATGTAACGCAGTGGAATGAAGTAATCTGTGACTCAGGAGTTCAAAACATATAGATCTCCGATAAAGCCAGAGATGACATTTCTTATAAACAGCTTCCTCAATAGAGCTGAGGAAACCAGAGATACCTAGAACTTCTTTCTCATCACTTTTCAAAAGGATGCTTTGCCAATGGTTTTTTTACAAATGGATGATAATCACCTTTCATTCCAATTGGACTTGCATGACGTACAGCGTGAACTATTTCAATAGCTTGGCGAGGAGCCTCTAAACCATAACCATTTCCTTTTAGTATTTCTTGATATGAAATGGTATGTAAGTCTGTAAATCCACCGCTAAATTCTAACTCTTCACCTTCAATAGTAATAGATCTATATGTAGTTTGACCTTTAGCTTTAATTTCATCAGGCAAAGTGTCTGCATTTATAGATAAAAACCAACGAACTCTCGCCTGTTCAAATTCTAAATAACCTGCAGAACGATCGTGGGTATTTACATGTACTATATTTTGTTTAAGATCTCCAAAAATCCAGGAGAGCATATCAAAAAAATGAACACCAATATTGGTTGCTATCCCACCTGATTTAGAGATATCACCTTTCCAAGAAGTATAATACCAATGACCACGAGATGTTAAGTAGGTAAGATCTATATCATATATTTTATCTTTAGGCCCATTTGCAATTTTTTCTTTTAAAGCAATTATACTTGGGTGCACTCTTAATTGTAGAATGTTAAACACCTTTTTCCCTGTTTCTTTTTCAAACATTGCCAAAGCATCCATATTCCAAGGGTTTAATACCAATGGTTTTTCACAAATGGCATCAGCTCCTTGCCGTAAAGCAAAACGTATATGTGCATCATGTAAATAGTTGGGTGTACAAATGCTTACATAATCTAGTTGTTGCTTTCTTTCAAATTTTAATTTTGAAATATGACGGTCAAAACGCTCAAATTCAGTAAAAAAATCCGCATTAGGAAAATAACTATCTATCACTCCAACACTATCAAACTTATCAAGTGCTGCCACCAAATTATTGTTGGTTTCTTTTATAGCTTTCATATGTCGTGGTGCTATATACCCACTTGCTCCTATTAATGCGAAATTTTTCATTTTTAATTGTCTTTTTTATTGTCGTGCAGTCTTGCGGTTGGCACTATTTCCTATTCTTATTTCCTAATACCTATTCACTTCTTATCAACAGATCCCTAGTCAAGCTTAGGATGACGAATTTTAACTCATCACTTTTAATCAACAGATTGCTTCTTCCGTACCTCCATCGCAATGACGAATCACATTCACTTCTCACTTCTCACCTCTCACCTCTCACTTCTTTGACCCAAGACTGCAAGACAAGAGCGAAGCGAGACTGCAAGACTCATTCTTTACCAATCTGATAATACTCAAATCCTTTTTCTTCTAAATTAAAAATATTGTACTGATTACGGCCATCAAAAATAACTGGAGCTTTCAGTAACTTCTTTATTTCTTCAAAATCTGGTGAACGAAATTCTTTCCATTCTGTTAATAGCACCATAGCATCTGCGTTTTGAAGTGCTAGATATTTTGAATCTACATAAGAAACATTTTTCAGTTCTTTTAAATAATGTACTTTTGCTTCATCCATAGCTTTTGGATCATAAGCTTGAATTTTAGCACCTCTTTTTACCAATTCATTTACTATGTAAATTGCTGGCGCTTCTCGCATATCATCTGTACCTGGTTTAAATGCCAATCCCCAAATTCCAAAAGTTTTATCTGTTAAATCTTCTCCAAAACGTTTTATTATTTTGTTTGAGATTACCAATTTTTGTGCATCATTTACTTCTTCTACAGAAGTGATTAACTTTGCTTCATAATTATATTCTGAAGCAATTTTTTTCAATGCTTTAACATCTTTAGGAAAACAAGAACCTCCATATCCACAACCCGGATAAATAAAATTATAACCTATTCTACTATCTGATCCTATTCCAATACGCACCTGATTAGCATCTGCACCAACTTTTTCACAAATATTAGCAATTTCATTCATAAATGAAATTTTTGTAGCCAACATGGCATTTGCTGCATATTTAGTCATTTCTGCTGAACGAACATCCATGGTTATAAAACGCTCGTGCGACATAGAAAATGGTGCATACAATTGTTTCATTTTTTCAATTGCATAATTGCTATCTGCTCCAATCACAACTCTGTCTGGTTTCATAAAATCGTTAATAGCAGCACCTTCTTTTAAGAATTCAGGGTTTGAAACTACATGAAATTCAATGCTTACACCTCTAATATCCAATTGTTTTTGAATCGTTTCTTTTACTTTATCACCTGTACCTATTGGCACTGTTGATTTATCAACTACAACCAAGCGTTTTTGCATTGTTTCACCAATAGATTTTGCTACAGCCAATACATATTGAAGATCAGCCGAACCATCGTCTCCCATTGGTGTACCAACAGCAATAAATACAATTTCTGCATTTTTAAGAGGTGTATCTAAACTTGTTGTAAAAAATAGATTTTTGTCTTCTACATTTTTTAAAACCATGGCTTCTAAACCTGGTTCATAAATTGGAATAATTCCTTGATTCAACTTGTCTATTTTAGTTGTATC
>SDWL01000441.1 GCA_004195315.1 Lutibacter sp. | reverse complement strand
TTAAACGAAAAAATCCATGAGCACCACAACGTGACAGCACGAGATCTCTGGAAAATTTATGAACAAATGAACGATCCTAGCCTTGCGGTAGCTCTGGCTTTAGCTAAAGGCATAATTAAAATCGAAGACGTTCAAGAAAGCTGCAGAGAATTAGTTGAAAGAATGAGTGACGTTTACAAACTAAAAGACGAATAAAAGCAGCACAACCAGATAATCAAGCGGACGGAATATGCTGGCGTTGTTCACGAAAAGCAAAATCTAAAATTGCGGATGGTCACGCAAGTTCGCGTCGCCGCCGCTTATCACGACCGTTATGCCTTTTAAATCGTGGAGAACTCAATGATAGAGACACAGGTAAAAAAGTTTGAGCTCCATTATTATTTTGGTGACGATTTGCATCAAATGGATGCAGCAATAAGGCATCGGTGCGAAGGCGAGCTCCTTAAAATTCTTGGTGAGCTGTCTCATGTTTTACATGCCCCACTTTCAATAGAAACAGTGGCATATTCAGAAGGCGGTCTCAAAGAGCTTTATTCGTTTGCCAAAAACAACAAATTTCTATCGGGGCTGCTTGCTGGGATTGTTAGTGGCGTACTAATCAATGTCATTTCAGCTGAAATCACAAAAGATAAAGAGCTAATAAACCTACAAAAGCAAGAATTAAGACTGGAAATTGAACTGAAGAAACAGCAACTTTATGACAAGAAAAAACAAATAAACGAAAACAACAACGCTGACGCTGTAATTTCCATCCAAAACGATTTAGTTTTCATCCTTAACAATGACTATAGGGTAGTTAAAGCAAGATCTGAATTTTATAAAAATCTACAAAATTATCATAGGATCACAAAGTTTTCAGGCCAGCAAATGGACGCAGAAAACACCCCTGTATCAGAAGCAAAAATTATCGAAAGAGATCAATTTCATAATTTCATTCTCACGACAGACGAACTACCAAAAGAGTTTGACGAAAATGCAGCCATTGAGCTGATCTCGCCTGTTTTAAAAAAGGGGAATTATAAATGGCGCGGAATATACAATGGTGAACCTATCGATTTTTACATGAAGGACAGTATCTTCAAAAGTTCCGTAATCAACCAGCAGGTAGCGTTTAAAAATGGAATATCACTTCAATGTGTATTAGAAATTTCGAAAAAAATGAACGAAATTGGCGACATTTATGTTTCAAACTACTCAGTAACTACAATAGTTACCTACGATTATGCTGGAAAAAAAATACAAACAAACCAAGGTAAGCAATATTTCAGAGAAAAATCTGAACTTGCGAGCCAACTGAATCTGTTTGAAAAGTAAACAAAAACAGGAATAACTTAATCAACGCGGACGGAAAATACGTCTGTGCAAATTTGAAAACCAAAACCAAATTGCCGTGGCCCACGCAAGTTCGCGTCGCCGCCACTTATCATGAACCATTATACTAAAAAATATAGTTTTGAATCAGAATGGAAGCGTCATGTATCTAACTAAGAAAATCATATTAATTTTTTTTCTGTCACTTTTGATTGTATCTACTTTGACGGGATGTACGAAGGATCTAGTAAGAGGAATTTCTGAAAGTGAAGTTTCGCAACTTCCACAAACCATGAAATTCTATATATCCCCAATTAAGAAATATTAT
>SDWL01000440.1 GCA_004195315.1 Lutibacter sp. | reverse complement strand
ACCAATGTTGATTATCTCCTGGAAGACCATGTTTATCATAACATTCTTGAGTATTATAGCAATTGCTGTGCCAAAATTCATGAGAAATTGTTAATTAAAGGTTAATTAAGTAAAATAATTACTAATTATACTAAATGGCGTTGTGCTTTATATGAAGAGCGAACTAAAGCGCCACTTTCAACATATTTAAAGCCCATTTTCATTCCTATTTCTTTGTATTTGTCAAATTGCTCTGGTGTAATAAATTCAACCACTGGCAAGTGTTTTTTACTAGGCTGTAAGTATTGTCCAATAGTTAAAATATCAACGTTGGCATTTGCTAAATCTTGCATAGTTTCAATAACTTCAGCTTCAGTTTCGCCTAAACCAAGCATAATTCCCGATTTTGTTCTAATCTGACCTTGATCTTTCATATATTTTAAAACTTCCAAACTACGGTCATATCTTGCCTGAATTCTAACTTCACGTGTTAAACGTCTTACGGTTTCTAAATTGTGTGAAATTACTTCAGGAGCAACAGCTAATAGTCTATCAATGTTAGTTTTATTTCCTTGAAAATCGGGTATTAATGTTTCAAGTGTTGTATTTGGGTTTGCTCTTCTTATAGCATTAATAGTTTCTGCCCAAATAATAGACCCACCATCTTTTATATCATCTCTATCAACAGATGTGATTACTGCATGTTTTATTTTCATTAGCTGAATAGAACGTGCTACTTTTTCTGGCTCTTCCCAATCTACAGTTTCTGGTCTTCCAGTTTTTACACCACAAAATCCACAAGAGCGTGTACAAATATTTCCTAAAATCATAAATGTTGCAGTGCCTTCTGTCCAGCATTCACCCATATTAGGACAGCTTCCACTTGTGCAAATTGTATTTAATTTATACTTATCAACAATGCCTCTTAATTCAGTATATTTTTTTCCAACAGGTAGCTTCACTCGCAACCATTTTGGTTTTTGTATTTTATTGCTATTTATTTCTTCAGACATATTCATAAAAATTGAATGCAAAAGTACAAAGAAATTATAAACTGAAAAGATACCAAATACTAAAACCAATTAGAAATAGAATTCCTAACCAACTGAGAATTTTTGGGAAGTCAATTTTTTGGTGATTTTTTAATAATTTCAGCTAATAAGTTTTTAGACCTTAGGAGTTGAATTTTTATATTACCTAAGGGTTCGTTTAAAGCTTCGGCCATTTCTTTATAAGTCATTTCTCTAAAGTAACGAAGATTTATAATTTCTTGGTAGTGTGGTTTTAACTGTTTAATATAATTTTTTAATTTGGCTAAATTCTGCTCTGTAATTAGTTGGTCTTCAGCAGATGGGGATTCGTCAAAAATTTTATAGGCTTCAGATGTAGTTTCGTTAAATGAAACTGTTTCAGTACGTTGTTTACGTAAATGATCTAAAAAAATATTTTTCGAGATTGAAATTAACCACGTTTTAAAATTATAACGTTCATCGTATAAATCTATTTTATTAAATGCTTTTGAGAATGTTTTTATAGTAATATCTTCAGCTTCATCTTCATCTCCAGTTCTTAAAAATTGAAATCTATATACATCACTCCAATACGTCTGTCTCTTATACACATCT
>SDWL01000439.1 GCA_004195315.1 Lutibacter sp. | reverse complement strand
AGATGTGTATAAGAGACAGATCGAAGTTTGTAACAGAAACTGTTGCAATATTCCATTCTGAATTTAGAGAAGATTTAAGTTGTATAAAAAGATATCAGCATAAAGAAACAATTTTAAGGTATCAAATAATAAATGATGTGTTAAAAGAAAGCTTTAATGTTGACAAAACTAAAGCAACTGATTTAAGAGGAATCTTAGATAGAATTCTTACTCATAAAATTTTCGGGTATGTTATTTTTGCCTTAATATTATTATTTATTTTTCAAGGTATTTTTAATTGGGCTTCGTATCCAATGGATTTAATTGATGGAGCTTTTGCAAACTTAAGTTCTTGGGTAAAAACAGTTTTGCCACCAGGAATTTTTACAGATTTAATTGCTGAAGGTATTGTACCAGGTATTGGTGGTGTAATTATATTTATACCTCAAATAGCTATTTTATTTACATTTATTTCCATATTAGAAGAGACTGGCTATATGAGCCGTGTTGTATTTTTGATGGATAAAATAATGAGAAAATTTGGAATGAGCGGTAAAAGCGTTATTCCATTAATTTCAGGAACAGCTTGTGCTATTCCTGCAATTATGGCTTCAAGAAATATTGGTAGTTGGAAAGAACGATTAATTACAATTTTAGTAATTCCTTTTACCACTTGTTCAGCACGTTTACCAGTTTATGCAATATTAATAGCTTTAATAATTCCTGATCAACCAATTTTAGGAATCCTTAATTTACAAGGTTTAACAATGATGGCCTTATATTTATTGGGTTTCACTGCTGCAATATTTTCAGCTATTTTATTGAATAAAATATTGAAAATTAAAAGCAAAACCTTGTTTGTAATTGAAATGCCAAATTATAAAATACCTTCATTAAAAAATATTTTTTATGATGTTGTTGAAAAAACGAAGGCTTTTGTTTTTGGTGCCGGTAAAATAATATTGGCCTTATCAATAGTTTTATGGTTTTTAGCATCAAATGGCGGTTCAAATTTCAAAAATGCAAAGGAAACAGTTGCTTCTCAGTATGAAAGTAATACTATCTCAGATGAGGTTCTTCAGAAAAAAACAGCATCCTATAAATTAGAACACTCATATATTGGTGTTATGGGTAAAACCATAGAGCCAGTTATAAAACCAATTGGTTATGATTGGAAAATAGGAATTGCATTGATAAGTTCTTTTGCTGCTAGGGAAGTATTTGTAGGAGCTTTAGCAACTATTTATAGTGTGGGAAGTGATGACGAGGATGTAGGAACTATAAAAGAGAGAATGGCCTCTGAGGTTAATAGAACAACAGGCGGAAAACGATTTAATTTACCAACGGGAATGTCATTACTAATGTTTTATGCTTTTGCTTTGCAATGCATTGGCACTTTGGCAATAGTTAAACGAGAGACAAATAGTTGGAAATGGCCTATTTTACAATTAACAGGTTTTGGAATTTTAGCATACATATCAGCCTTTTTAACTTTTACACTATTTAGCTAATGCAAGAAATTTTAGTTTATATAAGCTTAACAATTGCCATTGTTTTTTTAGTTAAAAAATATTTTTTTAAATCTAAAAAGAAAGGGGATTGTGATACAAATTGTGG
>SDWL01000064.1 GCA_004195315.1 Lutibacter sp. | reverse complement strand
AGATGTGTATAAGAGACAGATCTATACTTTTAAGAATTTCAAGTCCCTTTTCATTGATTTCGATAAAAACAACCCTTCTATCACTGTCGCATCTAGTTCTAATTATCAATTTTTTCTCACATAATTTATCCATCAATCTGGTAGAGTTAGGTGATTTTTCAATCATTCTTTCTTTTACAGTTTTTACTGTAACAGCCTTACCTGCACCTCTTAATATTCTTAAAATATTGTATTGTTGCATTGATATTTTATAAGGCTTCATAAAATCATTTCCTAAATTATCAAGCCAATTTGCTGTGTACTTGATGTTAATCAAAGCTTTTACACGCTCATTTGGAAATTTCGACTTAATATCTTTAGCAATATCGCCCATTTTACAATGCTTTTTCTAATTCAACAACTAGTTTATTTAATTCTAATTTTAAATCAGAATTTACTATTTCACCTTCAACAAAATTATCGTAAAAAGAGGGAAAAGATAAATTTCCAATTATATTGCCACCCATATAGGGAAACCTGCTTAATGCTATATCTAATACTGATTGTCCTCCTCGTTCACCAGGTGAAGTACTAAGCAAAAGCATTGGCTTATCTCTCCATACTTTACCATTTATTCTAGAAAGCCAATCAAAAGCGTTTTTAAAGGCTGTAGAATATGCTCCATTATGTTCAGCTAAAGAAATTACAAATCCATCTGCGCTTTCTATAATCTCATTTAATTTCTTTGCTTCATCATTAATTCCAAATTCATTCTCCAAATCAATTGAGAATAAAGGTAAATTGAAATTGTTCAAATCTAATTTTGTTAGTTCAACTCCTTTAACCAATCCAGCCGTATATTCAGCTAAAACTTTATTAATTGATGTTTTACTACTACTTCCTCCTATGGTAACAATGTTTTTATTCATTTTTTAGTTTTTAATTATAAATATTTTTTTACCGTATAAATAGGATAAAATTAAAAATACAGTTGCAATTATAGCACCCATTTGCTCACCATCACCTATCATAACATGGGCAAAAAATGCTAATACAAATTCAAAAAACAAACCAGCGTAAACCCATTCTTTCAAAAGTGAATTTTTTTGTGTTAAAAGTACAATAACGGCTGATAACTTAACAACTACTAAGGGATAAATTAAATACGTTGGGTACCCAAAACCTTGATATGCTTGATGTATTGCTGCATTGTTAAAAATATACATTCCTGATGACATTATTAATAATGCACTTAACAAACCTGTTGATCCCCAATAAACTATTTTTGACACTTTCATTTTATATTATTTAAATTCTATGCAAATGTACATAAAAATATTTATAATTACCTGGGTAATTATTGTTAAGGTAAATATTTAACATTATTTAACTTGCATTTTGTACTTTAGCACAACTTAAACAATACCTATAAATGAATATCAACTTCAATAAAAATGAAGATTTTAATAAACTTCTAACAACCAATCTTAAAAAGCATCTTTTAAATATTTATAAAGGTGGAGGAGAAAAAAACATAGAAAAACATAAAGCAAAAGGAAAACTAACTGCTAGAGAACGAATAACTTACCTTTTTGATGATAAAAGTGAAACTATTGAAATTGGAGCACTTGCAGGTGATGAAATGTATGAAGAACACGGAGGTTGTCCTTCTGGTGGTGTTGTAATTAAAATTGGATATATTAAAGGAAAACAATGTATTGTTGTTGCAAATGATGCTACTGTTAAAGCTGGAGCTTGGTTTCCTATTACTGGAAAAAAGAATTTACGTGCGCAGGAAATTTCAATAGAAAATAAATTACCTATCATTTATTTAGTAGATAGTGCCGGCGTTTATCTACCAATGCAAGATGAAATTTTCCCTGATAAAGAACATTTTGGTCGTATTTTTAGAAACAATGCAATCATGAGCAGTATGGGAATTACACAAATTTCTGCAGTAATGGGAAGTTGTGTTGCGGGTGGTGCTTATTTACCAATTATGAGTGATGAAGCTATGGTAGTTGATAAAACCGGAAGCATATTTTTAGCCGGAAGTTATTTGGTAAAAGCAGCAATTGGGGAAAGTATAGATAATGAAACTTTAGGTGGGGCAACTACACATTGTGAAATTAGCGGGGTAACGGATTATAAAGCAAAAGATGATCATGATGCTTTAGATAAAATTAAGAATATTATTGATAAAATTGGTGATTTTGACAAAGCTGGTTTTAACCGAAAAAAATCTGAAAATCCAATAGAAAATCCTGAAGATATATTTGGAATATTGCCAGCTTCTAGAAGTGAGCAATACAATATGCACGAGATTATTAAACGAATAGTTGATAATTCAGAAATTGAAGAATATAAAAAAGACTATGGAAAAACTATTATTTGTGGTTATGCTCGTATTGATGGTTGGGCAGTTGGAATTGTTGCCAATCAACGTAAAGTTGTAAAAAATGCTAAAAAAGAAATGCAATTTGGTGGCGTAATCTATTCAGATTCAGCAGATAAAGCAACTCGTTTTATAGCAAACTGCAATCAAAAAAAGATTCCATTGGTGTTTTTACAAGATGTAACCGGATTTATGGTTGGTAGTAAAAGTGAACATGGCGGAATTATAAAAGATGGTGCTAAAATGGTAAACGCAGTAAGTAATTCTGTAGTTCCAAAATTTACTGTTATAATAGGAAATTCATATGGCGCAGGAAATTACGCTATGTGTGGTAAAGCCTATGACCCTAGATTAATAATAGCATGGCCTACGGCACGTTTAGCAGTTATGGGTGGAGAACAGGCTGCAAAAGTTTTACTTCAAATTGAAACTGCTTCATTAAAAAAGAAAGGCGAAAAAATTACTTCCGCAAAAGAACAAGAAATTTTAGAATCCATTCAAAAACGATATGATGCTCAAACATCTCCTTATTATGCAGCTGCAAGAATTTGGACAGATGCTGTAATAAACCCTTTAGATACTAGAAAATGGATTTCTATGGGTATTGAAGCCGCAAACCACGCTCCTATTGAAAAACAATTTAATTTAGGTATTATTCAAGTTTAAAAAATTGTAAAAACAATTAGTAATATTACATTTGCATCACAAAAATAATAGTTAATTATGGGAAGAGCCTTTGAACTTAGAAAAGGAAGAAAAATGAAACGTTGGTCTGCAATGGCAAAAACGTTTACCAGAATTGGTAAAGACATTGTAATGGCTATTAACGATGGAGGCGGAAATCCTGATACAAACTCACGTTTAAGAGCTGTAATGCAAAATGCAAAGGCAGCAAATATGCCAAAAGACAATGTTGAACGTGCAATAAAAAAAGCTGCAGATAAGGACACAAGCAATTATAAAGAAGTTTTATTTGAAGGCTATGCTCCTCACGGCATAGCAGTTATTGTAGAAACTGCCACAGATAATAACAATAGAACGGTTGCTAATGTTAGAGCTGCATTTAATAAATGTGACGGAAACTTAGGTACTTCTGGTTCTGTAGTATTTATGTTTGATCGTAAGTGTACTTTTACATTAAAAAAAGAAAATATTACGACCGATTTAGAAGAACTCGAATTAGAATTAATGGATTTTGAAGTAGAAGAAGTATGTGATGATGAAGATGGAATTATCATTTATGCACCTTTCGAGCAATTTGGTTCTCTTCAAAATTATTTTGAAGAAAATAATATAGAAATTTTATCTTCTGGCTTTGAGCGAATTCCTACAACTACTGCAAAACTAAATGAAGAACAACAAGCTGATGTTGAAAAATTATTAGAAAAATTAGATGATGATGATGATGTACAAAATGTGTATCATTCTTTAGAAATGTAAAATAAATGTATTTAGCAGGTAAAAAATATTCAGTTTTAAAAAGTGAAACATCAAAAGAAATAGTTTGCCCAAAATGCAAAACTAATAATTCTACAAAAGTTTTAATTATAGGAATTTATAAACATCTTATTCAAATTCCATTTTTATCTGGAGGAAAAATTGGAGAATCTATTTGTAATCACTGTAATGAAACTTATAAAATTAACAATATGCCTGTAAACATTAAACTAGCATATTATGAATTAAAAGAAACTGTTAAAACACCTATTTGGTTTTATACCGGTTTAATTGTTGTGAAAACTTTAGTGCTCGTGAAGATTTTCAGTAAATATTTTTAACCACTTTAAGTGTTTCCTTCCTATTTATTTTTTTCGTTTCAGTTTCTATAAACTGTTCCACAAAATAAATCTCTTTTGGAATTTCAAATTTTGATAACGATTGAAGGCTTTTAATTTTATTGAAAATTATTTTTTTTGTCTGATTGAGTTCAGTTGAAGTATTACTTGCTTCATCTTTATTTTTAATTCTTTCAGTAAATATATTTTCAACAATCAAAATTAGTTTTTCACCTAAAAGCGAATCTGAAATTCCTGCAACAAAAAATCGTTGTGAAATAACTTCGGCTAATTTTTCTTCAATTTGTTCGGGTATTAATTTAATTCCACCTGAATTAATAATGGTATCAAATCGACCTAACCATTTAAATTCTGTAGAAGATAAAATTTCTACTAAATCATTTGTAACAACTATTTCTTCAGAAACTTTTGAAGCATCAATAACTAAACAACCTCTTTTATCTTCTGAAATTGAGATGTTTGATAGTGTTTTATAATAAGATGCTGAAGCATGTTCAGATTGACGAAATTTATTTAATTTTTTTACAGCGATGTGCGTAATAGTTTCCGTCATTCCATAAGTTGCAAAAATCTCAGTATCTACATCTTGAATTCTAGTTAATAATTCTTTTGAAATCGCACCACCTCCAACAATTAATTTCTTAACTTTATGAATATCAGAAAGTGAAATATTTAATTGTAAAGGAACCATTGCCGAAAATTCGTAGCTTTTACCTATACTCTTTAAAGGATTTGAAATTGGTTCAACAACATCTAAATGCCAGCCCAATGTTAATGCTCTCACCAACATCATTTTACCAGCAATATAGTTTGGAGACATGCATAGTAGAGCAGTTGTATTTTTCGGTAAATTAAAATAAGCACCCGTAGCTTTTGCACTGTTCACTATAAACAATTTATGAAGTTGTATAACTTTCGGCTTTCCTGTTGAACCTGAAGTTTTTACTTCTACATAAGAATTTTTATCAAACCATTGTTGTAAAAATTGAGCAACTTCAACTGATATTGTTTTTGAAAAATCAATTAAATCATTTGATGATTGAAAAGATTTTCCGTGTAATTTAAAATTTTTATGAAATTGAGTATAAATCAAATATTTTTTAAGCTATAAATTCGTCTTCTTTTAATTCAATAGGTTTTCTAACTGTTCCTAATAGTTTTCCTTGCCAATTTGTCCAACCATATTTATCTGAAAATATAAATAATACCATCGGATACAAAATTAATACTGGAACAAACATTTCCCACCCAACTGATGGTTCAGAAGTATCAACAAGTAAAGCTTCCGTTTGAAAAACAGTCCAATTTGCAGTAACTAAAACTGCTGCTATTATGTTATTTGCCGCGTGAAAACCTAAAGCTAATTCAGTACCTTCATCCATTAAAGTGAAAATTCCAAGAACCAAACCAGTTCCAATATAATACACCATACTAATCCAACCTAATTTTTCAACTTCTGGATTTAACCCATGTAATAATCCAAATATAACAGATGTTAATATTAATGGCGTTAAACTTCTATTCATAGATTTAAATATAACAAATGAAAAATTAGTTTTTAATAATTTTTCAATGACCTTAAATTGTTTTAATAAAAAGAAAACATATTTATGCGTCTTTTTTTAAGTGTAACGTCTATAGTTTATAAAACTATAAATTATAAAATTTCAACCCAAAAACACTCAAATAAATGACCATAAATTCATTAAGAACCATCTATTTTTCTCCTACAGGTAACTCAAAGAAGATTTTAGATGAAATTGCCCATGGAATTAATTTACCACAAAAAGAACCTATCGAACTAAGTCACCCTATTTCTGTGACTAAAAAACTAAATGCAAATGAACTCGTACTAATAGGAATTCCTGTATATGCTGGTCGTGTTCCAAAACAAGCTATTGATAGATTGAAACTATTAACAGCTCAAAACACGCCAACCATAATTGTGGTTATTTATGGAAATAGATCAATTGATGATGCATTGATAGAATTGAGGAATGAAGTAATAACTCAAGGGTTTAATCCAGTTTTTGGAGGTGCATTTATTAGCAAACATGCTTGGAATAATGACACCCATCAAATTGCAAAAGATAGACCAGATACAGAAGATTTTTTGAAAGCAAAAACATTTGGTGAGTCTATTATGGCATCAATAAATAATACAGAGATTCTGGAAAATAAATCACTTTTAAAAGTACCTGGAAATCTAGATTATAGAGAGCGGAAAGAACTTCCTAAGTTTACTCCAACGGTAAATACTAATTTATGTGATCTCAATGGGAAATGTGTAGAAGTTTGTCCTGTTTCTGCAATACATATTGATGATTCTGTTAATATAGATGAGAATAAATGTATATTATGTTCTGCATGTATAACACATTGTCCACACAAAGCATTGAAATTTGATAACCCTTGGATCACCAATGTTGTGGAATATTTCGCAAAAAACCTTATAGATAGAAAAGAACCTGAATTCTTTTTTAAGCAACATTAAAATTTAAGAATTCCAATTTAAAAATAATAAACCCAATAGAATTTCTATTGGGTTTATTTTATACTATAATTTAGTTACTAGTTTAACAAGAACAACAATCGTTCGTATTAGCATTTTTACTAAATGAACAATCGACACCTTCATTAACAGCTTTTTTTAACTGATAAAAAGCTTGTTGAATTTTTGATAATGGTGAAGCAATATTCATCCTCATAAATTGTGTATGACTTTTTTCAAACCAATCACCTGGTGTTAAAGCTAATTTTGCTTGTTGAATAATTAAATGATTTAAAGTTGCATCCGATAAATTGAGTTTACTAAAATCTAACCAAACTTGGTAGGTTCCTTCAGGTTTATGTAATGTTACTTCAGGCAATTCATTTTTAACAAAATCTTCAATCCAATGCATTGTATTTTCAAGATACACTAATAAATCGTCCAACCACTCCTCGCCTTTTGTATAAGCTGCTATGGTCGCATTAGCTGAAAGTATACTACCATGATCTAAATATAAAGACTCAATCGTGTTTTTAACTTGCTTATGTGTCGTTTCTTTAGGTATATATAAATAACCATTAGAAATACTTTGCATGCCAAATGTTTTAGCAGGTGAACCGATGATTGCAATATGGTTCTCACTATTATCTAATGAAGCGATGCTATTAAATTGTGATTTCGAATACACAATATCAGAATGAATTTCATCACTAATAATAGCAACATTGTATTCATTTGCAAGATTTACTAGTTTTTGCAATTCTTCTTTTGTCCATACACGACCAACAGGGTTATGAGGATTACAAAGTAATATTGCTTTAATATTTAACGTTTTTAATTTACGTTCTATATCTTCAAAATCCATTTGATAATGACCATCAACAACTTTTAAACTATTACTAACTACTTTTCTTCCTGCAGACTCAATAGCCTTAAAAAATTGATGATACACTGGTGTTTGTACCATGATGCCATCTCCCTTTTCAGATAACTCTCTAATTAAAACGCCTATGCCAGTGAGCACTCCGGAAACTTGTACAAATGATTTAGGATTTAATTTTAATTGATGACGTTTAATAATCCAATCTGAAATAGCTTTAAAAACATCTTCTGTATTAAATTCATAAGCATAGATGTTACGTGTCACCAGTTTTTGCAAAGCTTCTTGTATTGGTTCTGCTATTTCAAAATCCATATCTGCAATCCATAATGGCATTACTTCTGTTGTCCCAAACATAGACTTTAAATAATTAGAATTGCCCTTTGCAAAGTTGTTTTCTACCGTAAAGGCTTTATCAAGTGAACTCATAATTTTAATTTTTTATTTTCATTTATCATTCGCTTTTCTGTTTCAAATTCTTTAAGCCAATTTCTATTTATAGACGCAGGAACCTTAAAAAGACGCAAAATAGTAAGCGTCTTTTTAAGATCCTTGGATAAAGAACATTGTAGAATGGTTCGCAACGAATCTAACAGAAAGAAAAGAGCCTAAATTTTTCTTTTAAGAATATGAAAAACTTAATTTTAATATTTAAAATCAAATCCTCCTTTTATAACGGAGGCTTTTTCATTCATAATATCACTACAAATTATATCCTACTCAAAAAAAGATTCTTAAACATTAACTATTTTACTTATTAGTGAAAAAACCAAGTGAATCTAATATTTTTGCATTTAATTGTCTGTTTTTTCCTTTAAAAGGATGACAATGAATATGAATGGCAGGATTAAAATTCAATTCAATTATTGAATAGTTAGAAGAACTGGCTGGGGTAAATATATCATCTACCATCATATCTAAACCAGTTACTTTTACATTTAATGCTTTAGCTGCTTTAATTGCAATTTCTTTATATGATGAGTGCATTTGGTCTGTAAAGTCTAGGCTATCTCCTCCTGTACTAATATTTGAGTTTTCACGTAAGTATACTACTTGGTTCTCTTTTGGAATAAACTCAAAATCTAATCCTTGTGTTTGTAAAAAAATATGTTCTGCTTCTCCCATTGCAATTTTCTCAAGAGGGGTTTTATATCCTTTTCCTCTTAAAGAATCTTTGTTTTTTTCAATAACTAATTCCCGAACTGAAAAAACACCATTACCTTTTACATTCGCTGGCATTCTTTGAAGAATTCCGACAACTTTATCGTCTAAAACAAACATTCGGTATTCTTTTCCACTTATGAATTTTTCAATTAATATGGTTTTATCATGTTCAAATGCAATTTCAACAGCTCTTTTAAACCTGTCTCTTATACACATCT